>NZ_RZSB01000252.1:0-7555 GCF_004023285.1 Mesorhizobium sp. M2A.F.Ca.ET.067.02.1.1 | reverse complement strand
ATGCGCAAAGCGTCGCGAAAACCCTTGCTGATGAGCAGCAGCACACGGTCGCCCTTGCGCTCGAGCAGCGCATTGGTGGCAACGGTGGTGCCCATTTTGACGTCGCCGATCGCGTCGGCGGAAATGGCGGCGCCGGCCTTCAGACCCAACAGGTCGCGGATGCCCTGGATGGCTGCGTCCGCATAAGCCTCGGGATTCTCGGACAGGAGTTTTCGAGGGTGCAGCCGGCCGTGCGGATCACGGCCGATGATGTCGGTGAAGGTGCCGCCGCGGTCGATCCAAAAATCCCATCTCCGTGTTTCCGCGGCTGCCGGCATTCTGCTTGTCCACTCATGTCTTCGTGCGCATGTTCTGTTAGTTCGGGATTTCCCCGCCAGCAATTGCAAGTTGATGTTACATATCGAAATGCAACGTTACGAAACCGTCGAGCCTGCTGATGCATTTCCCCTGCGACCGCTCACCGAAACGTGAGCGTCTGTTGAAGGAGACATACCATGAAGAAGCTCATCTTGGCGTCTGTTTCGGCGCTCGCCCTGCTGGGGGTCGCGGCTTGCAGCGACAGTGGCACCGACAATACCACCACCCAGAGCACCAATCCGCCGGCCAACGAGCAGCCGATGAAGCCTGCTTCGCCCGACGCTTCGAAGCCCGCTGAACCGGCTCCGGCAACAAACCCGGCTCCTGCCGCGCCTGCGCAGTAAGATCCGACCATATAAATTCAAGGAAGGCCGGCAATGCCGGCCTTCCTTTTTGCTCCACCGATCCCGAAGGTCGCCCATCACCTGCGGCATTGTCCAGGCTTGATAGAACCGCCCGGTTCGCTCTATGAAGCCGGCATGTCGATTTGGGACCGCCTTGGCGACTTCATCGCTCGTGTTTCGTCATCGGCGTCCTCGGGCGTCGCGGATGTCGTCGAAGCCGTGCGTACCGTGTTTTCCGGCGATCCGGACCTGCGCCGGCGCGTTGCCTTCTCGGTGGCCATGATCGCGCTCTCCGCCAAGATGGCCAAGGCAGACGGCATCGTCACCCAGGACGAGGTGCGCGCCTTCCAGGAAATCTTCGAGGTGCCGCCGAGCGAGACACGCAACGTGGCGCGGCTTTACGATATCGCCAAGCAGGATGTCGCCGGATTCGAGACCTATGCCCAGCGCATGGCGCAGCTTTGCGGCTCCGGCCATGCAAACTGCATGATGCTGGAAGACATACTCGACGGGTTGTTCCACATCGCCAAGGCGGATGGCCTCATCCACGAGCAGGAAGGGCAATTCCTGCATCGGATCGCGGAGATTTTTCAGATCGACGAGGCGCATTACGAGGCGATCCTGTCCAGGCACGTCGATCTTGGCGCCGCCGATCCCTATGTCGTCCTGGGGATCGACCGGGGCAGGCCGTTCGAGGAGATCAGGAAACGCTATCGCAAGCTGATCTCGGACAATCATCCCGACCGGCTGATCGCGCGCGGCTTGCCGCAGGAATTCATCAAGATCGCCACGACCAGGGTCGCCGCGATCAACGCCGCCTATGAGATGATCGAGCGGGGCCTCAGGCACGCATGAGCGGTTTTCTGCCCGACCATCCAGAGGCGGAGGTTCGGGTCTCGCCCAATTTCGGCCCGCGCCGCGAGACGCTTCGGCCCGACATGATCGTGCTGCACTATACCGGTATGGCAAGCGGCGCCGGCGCCGAGGCGTGGCTGTGCGACCCGGCGAGCGAGGTGTCTTCGCATTACCTCGTTCATGAGGACGGCCGTGTCGTGCAAATGGTGCGCGAGAGCGATCGCGCCTGGCATGCCGGCAAGAGTTCCTGGCTCGGGCGAACCGACATCAACTCCTGCTCGGTCGGCATCGAGATCGTCAATCCCGGGCACACGCTGGGCTACAAGGCCTTCCCGCGGCGGCAGATCGGCGCCGTGATCGAGTTGTGCGCGGGTATCGCGGAACGCCATTCCATTCCCGCGGCAAGGGTGCTCGCCCATTCGGACGTGGCACCGGGCCGCAAGGTCGATCCGGGCGAGAAATTCCCCTGGAAGGCACTGTTCGCGGCCGGTATCGGACATCTCGTGGCGGCGGCGCCGATAAAGGCGGGCGCTGCACTGAAGGCCGGCGATGCGGGCGCCGACGTTGAAGCACTGCAAGCGATGCTGGCGCTCTATGGCTACGGTGTCGAGATATCGGGTGACTATGACCGGCAGACGGAAATCGTGGTGGCGGCCTTCCAGTTACATTTCCGCCGGCGGCTGGTCGACGGCGTGGCGGACAATTCGACGATCCGCACACTGCAGAGGCTCCTGGCTTCCGTAAAGGCAACTCCCGTCAAAAAGTCGCGTCGGGATCCTTAAATTACAATCTGTCACTCAAAGTGAATTGCGCCGCCTTCATTGCCGCCAATTCCGCCTGCAAATGCCCCTTCCGCAAGTTGTCGGGCGTCTATCCCCCCAAGGCACCCGATGTTGAGTTGACCTAACTGTGCGAAGTTCTTCGTGCAGCTCTAACAGAACAGGACTACATGCAAAAATTGACCGTTGTAGCGGCAGCCGTTGCTGCCGGAGTGATAAGTTTTGCCTTCAACCAGGCCAACAGTGCCCCGCTGAGCCCCAGGGCGGACAACGGCCTTGCAGCCGTAACGCCAAAGGCAGCCTCGAGCACCAAGACGGCAAAAACCGCGCGGGCTGCTCCAGCAAGGGTTCAGAAGGCCGTCGCAACGCGGGTGACAAAATCGACGGCCAAACGCGCCAAGCGCGGCAGAAAGGCTGTCGATCTCACCACGACGGCCTCGATTCAACCCGGCAAGATCGCCGTGGCGACGCCCGCTGCCGCCGGCGAAGGCCAGTATTCGGCGATCATCGCCCGCTATGCCGCGAGCTATGGCGTGCCGGTGTCGCTAGCCAAGGCCGTCATCAAGATCGAAAGCAACTATCGGCCGAACATGGTCGGCGGCGCCGGCGAGATCGGCCTGATGCAGATCAAGCCGGCGACGGCCCGCATGATGGGTTATACGGGTTCGGCCAAGGGATTGTTCGATCCCGACACCAACATCAAATACGGCATGAAGTATCTCGCCATGGCGCGGGACCTTGGCGGCGGCACCACCTGCGGCACGATCCTGAAATACAATGCCGGCCACGGAGCGACGCGGATGAACCCGGTCTCCGCCGCCTATTGCAGCAAGGTGAAGGTGCAGATGGTGGCGCTGGGCTCGCCGGCCTGACGCTATGCAGCGCGGCGGATTTGGGCAACGCGCGCTTTATCCACGTCGTTGCCCCAAACCGCCGCGCATTTGGGGCGAGGCGCTTTTTCGTTTGCGTTTTCAGCCGGGAATCCCTTTATACGCGCTTGCCAGCTGGCCGGGCGGCCGCACCCGCGGGAGCCGAAAGGTTGCGGGTGAGGAAAGTCCGGGCTCCATGGAGACACGGTGCCGGCTAACGGCCGGCGGGGGCGACCCCAGGGAAAGTGCCACAGAAAGCAAACCGCCGCGGCATTGCCGCGGCAAGGGTGAAAGGGTGGGGTAAGAGCCCACCGCGCGACTGGCAACAGGAGCGGCAGGGCAAACCCCACCGGGAGCAAAACCGAATAGGGGCGGTGCGAGGGGAAACCTTCGAGGGCTGTTTCCGGCCCACCGTCCGGGTTGGTTGCGTGAGGCGCATGGCAACATGCGCCCGAGATGAATGGCCGCCACGTTCTCGTCGCAAGGCGAGGGCCATACAGAACCCGGCTTACAGGCCAGCTGGCATTTTTTCTCGTAACGATAGCTGAACGGGATCAGAAGGTTACGCCGATGAGCGGGTCTTCTGATTCAAGGGTCCTGCAATACAACCTCCCAATGCTGCCAAACGTGTTCTTGAAGCCGGTGCGATTAAATCGTACCTTCCAAGAAAGGACAGGAGCACGTCATGGGCCAGGTCGATAAACGTAGCATCACGCTTTCGCCGGAACTGGCGCAGGCAGTCGACGATGTGGTCGCCGCGGGCGAATATGCTTCCGCGAGCGAGGTGATCCGCGATGCGCTCAGGCAGTGGAAGGAGCGCCGCGACCTGCTCGGCTACACCGTGGAGGAGTTGCGGGAATTGGTGCAGGAGGGGATCGATAGCGGACCGGCGCTGGACGGTCCCCCCTTAATGGAGCGATTGCGCGCCAGATATTCGAAGATGGCGGAAGCCAAAGGCGCTGACGAGTGAAGTACCGCCTGCTTCCACAGGCACTGGTCGACCTCGAAGCTATCGGCGACTATATCGCCGCCTACAATCCTAATGCCGCAATCCGCTTTGTGGAAACTCTTCAGCGGCGATGGGACTTGCTAACCCTCCATCCCCGATCAGGCGCACCGCGCGACGACATCCTGCCGGGCATTCGCCACCTTGTCGTCGGGGAGTACCTTACGTTCTATCGAATTGGCGACGATGCGATCGAAATCCTGCGCGTGTTGCATGGCCGGCGAAGGATCGAGACAGAGGATATGGGACCCTAAAGCGCGTCGCGTTGAAACTGATTCAGGCGACGCGCTTAAGTCTTTGTTTTGATGCGTGTCGTTGTCCGCTCAACTGGCGACTTTGTCCAACGACGCCTCGATCGCCTGCCAAAGCTCCTCGACCGGCTCGCAGCCGATCGACAGGCGCACGAAGCCGGGCGGCACGGCGTCGCCGCGCTTCGAGCGCCGTTCGGCCGAGGTGTGCACGCCACCGAAGGAAGTCGCCGATTCAATCAGCGCGCAATTGTCGATGAACGCCTCGGCCTTCTGTTCCGAGGCCAGTTCGAACGAGATCAGGAAGCCGAAGCGATCCATCTGGGCGCGAGCCAGATTGTGCGAGGCATCGCCCTCGAGGCCGGGATAGCGCAGGCCGCTGACCGCGCGATGGGTTCTCATCTTCATTGCGATCGTTTCGGCCGAGGAACACATCCGGTCGAAACGCACCTCCAGCGTTTCCAGCCCGCGATGCACAAGCCAGGCCTCGAAGGGACCGGGGATGCCGCCGACCAGGCTGCGCCAGTCGGTCACCTTGGCGATGATGTCGGCATCGCGGCTCGCGACATGGCCGAAGAGCACATCGGAATGACCGTTCACCGCCTTGGTGTCGGCGGAGACGACGATGTCGGCGCCGAGGTCGAGCGGACGCTGGCCGAAGGGCGTCATCGTCGTGTTGTCGACGACCAGCAGCCCGTCCTGCCTGTGAACGGCTTCGGCCACCGCCGTGATATCGCAGATGTCCAGCCGGGGATTGGACGGCGTCTCGGCAAAAACCAGCCGGTAACCATCGAAGCCGCCGTCGAGGAAGGTTGGCGTCGGCCTGGTGTCGCAGGCAAGGCCGAGGGGATTGAGAAAGCGCTCGGCCATGGCGCGCGTGGCGTGATAGCCGTCTGACGGCAGAAGCACGCGGTCGCCTGCTTTCAGCAGCGCGAAAAACACCGACGAGATTGCGCCCATTCCGGACGGGAAGGCGACGCATTGCGCGCCTTCGAGGTGGCCAAGCGCGTGCTCGACGGCGCGCCAGGTCGGATTGTCGTAGCGGCCATACTGATCGAAGCCGACCTCTGCGCCCGGCGTGTGGAAGATCGATGCCATGGTCAGCGGCAGCGGAATCGGGTCGCCCTTGGCGAAATCGCGGCTGCGCAAATGGGCAAGCGCCGCGGCGCGGGACTTCGCTTTCTCGGACATCAGGCTTCATCCCTTCGGCTGAATAGAAATTGCCAGAGACGCTATGCGTGCCGGCTGTTTGCGGCAAGCAGCGTCCTTTTGGGCCAGAGGGCTCTAAACGCTTCGTTAGGCTTAATGGACGATAAAGACGAGACGTGCCTTCAGCCTGCGCTTTGTGGTTGTGATGTGCGTGTTTGTGATGCCTGTTCCCGTTGACGCCCATAGTACCCCATGATATCCCGTTCACATCATCAAGCTTTCGTTCCGCGTCAGGGTGAAGCGTACGCCAATCGGGCAGCCGCGGCGGCTGCGCGTTTGCCGGTTTTCGCCCCGGTGAATGAAGCGATTTGCCGCAAGTGCGGCGAGGGCGCGGAGAACAACATGGGAAGGGGTGCGGCGGCGGAAGCGGCTGTAGCGTTCATTGGACCGATTTCTGTCAAACGCGGTAAACAGGATCGATGCGAAGGGGCGGGTCTCCGTTCCGGCGCATTTCCGTGCGGTGGTTCAGAAACGCGGCTATTCGGAGCTTTACGCGCTGCGCTGCCTGGACCTGCCGGCCATGGATGTCGGCGGACTCGACCTGCTCGACCGCTACGAGCAGCGGATCGCGCTGGAGGATCCCTTTCTGCAGACGGCGGACGATATGTCGTTCTTCTGCCATGGCGACGGGACGTTCCTGAAGCTCGATCAGGATGGCCGCATCACCATGAGCGACTTCATCCGCGAGCATACGGGCATCTCGAACGAGGTGGCCTTTGTCGGCCGCGGCAATTTCTTTCAGATATGGGAGCCGGGACGGCTTTCCGCCTATGGGGCGCAGGCGCGCGCCAGGCTTTTGCAGCTTCGGCAGGGGACGAAGCCCGGGGAGCGATCGGAATGATGGCTGGCCACGGCGATGATCCTCACGCCGTTGGCGGACCGGCCCGCCACATTCCGGTCCTCCTTGCCGAGGTGCTCGACGCGCTTGCGCCGCAGGCCGGCGAGACGATCGTCGACGGGACATTCGGTGCCGGCGGCTACACCAGCGCCATCCTCGATCGCGGCGCCTCCGTCATTGCCATCGACCGCGACCCGGACGCAATCGCGGCGGGCAAGGCGCTGGAGCGGCAGGCCGGCGGCCGGCTGAGGCTTGTCCAGGCGCCGTTCTCGACGCTGGACGAACATGTCGAGGGCGCCGACGGCGTGGTGCTCGACATCGGTGTTTCCTCCATGCAGTTCGACCAGGCGGAGCGCGGCTTTTCCTTTCGCGCCGATGGGCCGCTCGACATGCGCATGGCGCAGTCGGGGCTTTCCGCCGCCGACGTCGTCAACACCTTCAAGGCCGGCGATCTTGCCCGCATCTTCGGCTTTCTCGGCGAGGAGCGCCATGCCGGCCGCATCGCACGCATGATCGAGAGCCGGCGCGAGAAGAGACTGTTCGAGCGCACGCTCGATCTCGCCGACGCCATCGAAACGCATATCGGACGCGGACCCAAGGACAGGATCCATCCGGCCACGCGCGTCTTCCAGGCGTTGCGCATCTTCGTCAATGACGAGCTTGGCGAGCTTGCAAGGGCGCTGCTGGCGGCCGAGCGGGCGCTGAAGCCCGGCGGCCGACTTGCCGTGGTGACCTTCCATTCCCTGGAAGACCGTATCGTCAAGCGCTTCATCGCCGACCGTTCCGAAGCCGCCAGCGGCTCGCGACACATGCCCGACGCGCCGCAGCGCGCCGCGACTTTCCGTAAAGCTGGCGGCGGCGTGACGCCGGGGGAGGCCGAGATAGCGGCCAACCCGCGAGCGCGCTCGGCCAGGCTGCGCGCTGCGATCCGCACAGATGCCCCGGCGCGTGCGGGCGATTTTTCGATTTTCGGCCTTCCAAAGCTTCCCGCCGTCGAACGGCCGGGAGAGAGGTGAGCACGTGTTTCGTACCAGCGACATAGTCCTGATC
>NZ_RZSB01000251.1:0-7558 GCF_004023285.1 Mesorhizobium sp. M2A.F.Ca.ET.067.02.1.1 | reverse complement strand
GCCCTCCAGCATCGGCTTGATGCGCGGCGCGCCCTGCAGAATCTCATTGGCGAAAAGCCGGCTTTCGCGCGGGAAGTCGCGCGCCATCTCCAGCTTCCTGCGGATATAGCTCCTGAGCTCCGTCAGCGGGTCGCCGATGTCGTCCAGCTCGCGCAACGGCGCCAGCCAGGTGTCGAGCAGGCGCTGCATCAATGTCTCGTGAATGTCTTCCTTGCGGCGGAAGTAATAGAGAAGGTTCGGCTTCGACATTCCGGCGGCTTCAGCGATCTGGTCGATGGTCGAACCGCGAAACCCGTTGGCAGAGAAGACTTCGAGCGCCGCTTCGAGGATGAGCTCGCGCTTTTCCTGCTGGATGCGGGTGCGGCGGGGAGCGGAGCCTTCCATCGTGTCCGTCATCCTTGCGCGGTGCCGCGCCGACCATCTGGACCAATTCTCTGGACCAGTTTTTCCTTGGGCTGTGGAGCGCGCTTTTTATGCGGCATTTCCGCTAGTAATCCTTTGACCGCCGACAGGCGGCGCTAACGTTTGTCCAACCGGTCAAAAATTTGCGTAGCATGAAAACGCAGCAAAGACCAAGCGTTGGCCACCGAAACAGGTTACAAGGGGAAGTCCTGGTCATGTCCAACCGGCTGAAAGTCACGCCGAACGATCTCAGCGCATTCTGGATGCCGTTCACGGCAAACCGGCAGTTCAAGCAGGCGCCACGCATGTTCGTGTCCGCCAAGGACATGCATTACACCACCAGCGACGGTCGCAAGGTGCTCGACGGCACCGCTGGCCTCTGGTGCGTGAACGCCGGCCACTGCCGGCCGAAGATCACCGAGGCGATCCAGCACCAGGCGGCCGAGCTCGACTATGCGCCGGCTTTCCAGATGGGCCATCCCATCGTGTTCGAGCTGGCGAACCGGCTGGTCGATATCGCGCCGAAGGGCATGGACCATGTCTTCTTCACCAATTCGGGTTCGGAATCGGTCGAGACCGCGCTGAAGATGGCGATCGCCTATCACCGTGTCAGGGGCGAGGGCTCGCGCACCCGTCTGATCGGCCGCGAGCGCGGCTATCACGGCGTCAATTTCGGCGGCATCTCGGTCGGCGGTATCGTCTCGAACCGCAAGATGTTCGGCACGCTGCTCGGCGGCGTCGACCATCTGCCGCACACGCACCTGCCGGAGAAGAACGCCTTCTCGAAGGGCGTTCCGGAGCATGGCGCGGAGCTCGCGAACGATCTCGAGCGGCTGATCGCGCTGCATGACGCCTCGACCATCGCGGCCGTCATCGTCGAGCCGGTCGCCGGCTCCACCGGCGTCATCCTGCCGCCGAAGGGCTATCTGCAGAAGCTTCGGGAAATCTGCACGAAGCACGGCATATTGTTGATTTTCGACGAAGTGATCACCGGCTTCGGCCGCCTCGGCGCGCCGTTCGCGGCGGACTATTTCGGCGTCACGCCGGATATCATGACTACCGCCAAGGGCGTTTCCAACGGCGTCATCCCGATGGGCGCGGTGTTCGTCAAGAAGGAGATCCACGACGCCTTCATGACCGGCCCGGAACATATGATCGAGTTCTTCCACGGCTATACCTATTCGGGCAATCCGATTGCGTGCGCCGCGGCGCTCGGCACGCTGGACACCTACAAGGAAGAGGGCCTTTTGACCCGCGGCGAGGAGCTGGCGCCGTACTGGGAGGACGCGCTGCATTCGCTGAAGGGCGAACCGCATGTCATCGACATCCGCAACATCGGCCTGATCGGCGCGATCGAGCTGGCGCCGATCGCCGGCAGCCCGACCAAGCGGGCGTTCTCGGCCTTCGTGAAAGCCTTCGAGCGCGGCGCGCTGATCCGCACCACCGGCGACATCATCGCGCTGTCGCCGCCGCTGATCATCACCAAGGGCCAGATCAACGAACTGATCGACCATGTGCGGGATGTTCTGAGGTCGATCGACTGACAAGCTGGGACGGACATCCTTCCCGTCGAGGGGAGGGTCCGTGAAGCGGCTGGACGAGGTCGGCTAAGAAACGCCGGCCTCGATGGTCGGGTAGTTCAGGCAGGCTGCGCGCCGATGCCGGTCAGGATCACCCGCTTGATGTTTTCCTTGGCTTCCCGCCATTGCCGGTCGGAGAGCGGCTTGCCGCCGTTCAGCGTCTCGATCTGGTGGCCGAAATCGGCGTAATGCTGTGTCGTGGCCCACAGCATGTAGAGGAGATGGCGCGGGTCCACCGGGTCCATCTTGCCCTCTTCGATCCAGCGCTTGATGATCGCGACGCGGCCGTCGGTCCATTCGCGCAAGGTCGACTCCATATAGTCCTGAAGCACCGGTGCGCCGTGCATCACTTCCGAGGCCCAGACTTTCGAACCATCGGGGTGGCGGCGCGATATTTCCATCTTGGCGTCGATATAGGCGCTGATACCGTCTATCGGCCCGCGCGCGACATCGAAGCAATTGGCCGCCTGCAGCCAGATCTCGAAGATGTTCTGGACGACGGACCGGTAGAGTTCTTCCTTGGTGGCGAAATAATAATGGAGGTTTGCCTTCGGCAGCCCGGCCAGGTCGGCGATCAGCTGCATCGTTGCGCCGCCGAACCCGGCTTCCGCGAACACCTTTTCAGCGGCGAGCAGAATGGCCTTTTCATTCTCCCGTCTTATGTCCTGGCGCCGCATCGGACGGGTGGATTCGGTCATGTCTCCCCCAAGATTCTCGTTGACCGCTTGGTCAGCTTGTGTAGTCTGAAAGCTGACCATACGGTCAGGATGCAAACCACTCAAGGGGCGACAAGACCCCTGGTGAAAATGGGAACCGCAAATGGCCGCACCCGGCGAAAATCTGCGAATCAATTCAGACCGTTTGTGGGACTCCCTGATGGAGATGGCGAAGATCGGCCCCGGCATCGCCGGCGGCAACAATCGCCAGACGCTCACCGATTCCGACAAGGAGGGCCGCGCGCTTTTCAAGTCCTGGTGCGATGCGGCCGGGCTCTCGATGGGTGTCGACCAGATGGGCACCATGTTCATGACGCGCGCCGGCACCGATCCGGATGCGCTGCCGGTCTATGTCGGTTCCCACCTCGATACCCAGCCCACCGGCGGCAAATATGACGGTGTGCTCGGCGTGCTCTCGGGTCTGGAGGTTCTGCGTTCGCTCAACGATCTCGGCATCAAGACGAAGCATCCGATCGTCGTCACCAACTGGACCAATGAGGAGGGCGCGCGTTTCGCCCCGGCCATGCTTGCCTCCGGCGTGTTCGCCGGGGTGCATACACAGGACTACGCCTATGCCCGCAAGGATCTGGACGGCCTGACCTTCGGCGACGAGCTGAAGCGGATCGGCTGGGTCGGCGACGAGAAGGTCGGCGCGCGCAAGATGCATGCCTATTTCGAGTACCACATCGAGCAGGGACCGATTCTGGAGGCCGAGAACAAGCAGATCGGCGTGGTGACGCATTGCCAGGGCCTGTGGTGGCTGGAATTCACGCTGACCGGCAAGGAGGCGCATACCGGTTCGACGCCGATGACCATGCGCGTCAATGCCGGCCTCGCCATGGCGCGTATCCTGGAGATGGTGCAGACGGTGGCCATTGAGAACCAGCCGGGCGCCGTCGGCGGGGTCGGACAGGTCAAGTTTACACCCAATTCGCGCAACGTTTTGCCGGGCACCGTCGTCTTCACCGTCGACATCCGCTCGCCGGACCAGGCGAAGCTCGACGGCATGCGCGCCCGCATCGAGAAGGAAGCGCCGAAAATCTGTGAGGCGCTCGGGGTCAAATGCTCGGTCGAGGCAGTCGGCCATTTCGATCCGATAACCTTCGATCCGACGCTGGTCGGCCGCGTGCGCACCGCCGCCGAAAAGCTGGGCTACAGCCACATGAACATCATTTCCGGCGCCGGACACGACGCCTGCTGGGCGGCCAAGGTCGCGCCAGCGACCATGGTCATGTGCCCTTGCGTGGGCGGTCTCAGCCACAACGAGGCCGAGGAAATCTCCAAGGAATGGGCCGCGGCTGGCGCCGACGTGCTGTTCCATGCGGTGGTGGAGACGGCGGGGATCGTCGAATGAGCGACTAGAGCATTCCACCGTTTCACGGAAACGGTGGAATGCTCTAGTGTCTTTGTTTTAACGCAATTTCGGACGGAAAACCGCTTCACACTTTTCCTGAAATTGCTTCGGACCAATCACCTCGCAACGCCGCTCGCAAAGAAGCGCGAAAGAACAGGGGAACAGATATGACCAAAGTCATCCGAAACGGCACCATCGTGACGGCCGACCGCACGTGGAAGGCCGACGTGCTGATGCAGCACGGCAAGATCGTCGCCATCGGCTCCAACCTGCATGGCGATCATGAGTTCGACGCCACCGGCTGCTATGTCATGCCGGGCGGCATCGATCCGCACACCCATCTCGAAATGCCGTTCATGGGCACTTATTCGGCCGACGATTTCGAATCCGGCACGCGCGCGGCACTCTCCGGCGGCACGACCATGGTGGTCGATTTCTGCCTGCCGGCGCCGCAGCAGTCGCTGCTTGAGGCGCTGCAGATGTGGGACAACAAGACCTCGCAGGCGGCCTGCGACTATTCCTTCCACATGGCGATCACCTGGTGGGGCAAACAGGTGTTCGACGAGATGGCGACGGTGGTCGACAGGGGCATCACCTCGTTCAAGCACTTCATGGCCTACAAAGGCGCGCTGATGGTCGATGACGACGAGATGTATGCGTCGTTCCAGCGCTGCGCCGACCTCGGCGCGCTGCCGCTCGTCCATGCCGAGAATGGCGATGTGGTCGCGGCACTGTCTCAAAAGCTGTTGGCCGCCGGCAACAACGGCCCCGAGGGGCATGCCTACTCGCGTCCCCCGGAAGTGGAAGGCGAGGCGACAAATCGGGCCATCATGATCGCCGACATGGCCGGCGTGCCGCTCTATGTCGTGCATGTCTCGTGCGAGCAGAGCCATGAAGCCATCCGCCGAGCCCGCCAGAAGGGCATGCGGGTGTTCGGCGAGCCGCTGATCCAGCATCTGACGCTCGACGAGACCGAATATTTCAACAAGGACTGGGACCATGCGGCGCGCCGGGTGATGAGCCCGCCCTTCCGCAGCAAGTGGCACCAGGATTCGCTGTGGGCGGGCCTGCAGGCCGGCTCGCTGCAGGTGGTTGCGACCGACCACTGCTCCTTTACCACCAAGCAGAAACGCAACGGCATCGGCGACTTCACAAAAATCCCGAACGGCACCGGCGGCCTCGAGGACCGCCTGCCAGTGCTGTGGACGGCCGGCGTCAATACCGGCCGCCTGACAATGAACGAGTTCGTCGCGGTGACCTCGACCAACATCGCCAAGATCCTCAACATGTATCCGAAGAAGGGCGCGATCGTCGAAGGCGCCGATGCCGACATCGTCGTGTGGGACCCGAAGCGCAAGAAGACGATCTCGGCCAAGAAGCAGCAGTCGGTGATCGACTACAACGTCTTCGAAGGTTTTGAGGTGACCGGCCTGCCACGCTTCGTCTTCTCGCGCGGCGAATTGTCGATCGAGGAAGCGGACGTGAAGGCCAAGGCCGGGCATGGCGAGTTCGTGGCGCGTGAGCCGAACGCGGCGGTCAACCGGGCGCTGTCGACCTGGAAAGAGATTTCCGCGCCACGCAAGGTGGAGCGTACCGGCATTCCGGCCACGGGGGTCTGACCATGCGCGCTCTTCACCTTGCGATCGCGGCGGCCGCGATGCTGGCCGCCGGCCATGCATCGGCCGCCGGCATCGATCTCTCAAAACCTTATGGCGACAAATATGGCTGCATAAACCGGAACGGCCAGGAGGTCGCCGCCGACAAGATGCTGCTTCTGACCGACAAGGAATTGATCACGGCGGCCAGCGCCTGCACCTTCAGCGACAAGCAGCCCCAGGCCGACGGATCGCTGGTGGTGACGGCAAGATGCGAGGCGGAGGGCGAAGAAGGACAGGCGCCGACCAAGTTCACCATCAAGCGCAGCGCGAAGAACGCCAAGAAGCTGGTGGTGGCCGATGAAGAGGGCAATGTGATGGGCGAAGTCTCCCGGTGCAAATGACGGCGATCCCGTCAGTTCCTGTGAGGTGTGTTCGTTCCGGCCGCATTTATGCGACGCCAAGCGATGCCGCTTGGCTGCAAAATGCCCTAAGCGACGAGGCCATCCAGTTCGGGCAACAGGACGACGCTTTCCTGCTCGTTGGGATCGGTGCGGGCGATCACCGCCGAGGAGGGCGCCCCGCTCAGATTGGCGGGCAGATGCGGCACGCCGGCCGGAATGTAGAAGAGATCGCCGGCCTTGACGACGATGTGGTGCTCGAGCCGGTCGCCGTACCAGGTGTGGACCTCGCCCGAGAGCACGTAGATGGCCGTCTCGTGGCTTTCATGCATATGCGCCTTGGCGCGGGCGCCGGGCGGCATGGTGAGAAGATGCATGCAGATGCCGGAGGAGCCGACGGTCTCCGCGGCGATGCCGGCGAAATAGCTCAGCCCCTGCTTGCCCTGATAGGTGTTTTCGGGGCGAACGAGATGACAGGTGGGTTTAGGCGACATCGGCAAGCCTCCGGGCGGCGTCGATCGGGTGGGACAGGACGAGTGGAAAGCAACGCTATCATAAAATCAACCGGATTGCGGACGGCGCGGCAGCGGCTGCGAAAGGCAGGCTGCAGCCAATGAGTGAACAGCCGCCAGCCGTCGTTTCGGCAAGCAAGCTCGGCCTCACCTTCCAGACCAATGACGGTCCGGTGCAGGCGCTGTCCAATGTCGACCTCACCATCGGCAAGGGAGAGTTCGTTTCCTTCATCGGCCCGTCCGGCTGCGGCAAGACGACCTTGCTGCGCGTCATCGCCGATCTGGAAAGGGCGACATCCGGCACAATCTCCGTCAACGGCATGACGCCCGAGCAGGCGCGCGAGAAACGCGCTTACGGCTATGTCTTCCAGGCGGCAGCCTTGTTCCCGTGGCGCACCATCGAGCGCAATGTGGCGCTGCCGCTGGAGATCATCGGGCTCAGCCAGGCCGAGCAGGCGGAGCGCATCAAGCGCACGCTGGCGCTGGTCAATCTTTCTGGCTTCGAGAAGAAATATCCCTGGCAGCTTTCCGGCGGCATGCAGCAGCGCGCCTCGATCGCGCGCGCGCTCGCCTTCGACGCGGACCTTTTGTTGATGGACGAGCCGTTCGGCGCGCTGGACGAGATTGTGCGCGATCATCTGAACGAGCAGCTTCTCGACCTCTGGGCGCGGACCAACAAGACGATCTGCTTCGTCACCCATTCGATCCCCGAGGCGGTGTATCTGTCGACGCGCATCGTGGTGATGTCGCCGCGGCCCGGCCGCGTCACCGACATCATCGAATCGACGTTGCCGAAGGAGCGGCCGCTCGACATCCGCGAGACGCCGGAGTTTTTGGCCATCGCCGCGCGCGTGCGCGATGGGTTGAGGGCTGGGCACAGCTATGATGATTGACGGGAGGGCGAATGAGTGCGGACGACGCCGCCACGCCTTCGTCATCCTAGGGCGGAGCGACGCGAAGCGGAGCGCAGACCCTAGGATCCATGCCGTGACGTCGGC
>NZ_RZSB01000250.1:0-7595 GCF_004023285.1 Mesorhizobium sp. M2A.F.Ca.ET.067.02.1.1 | reverse complement strand
GTCACAATTCGGCCCTAATCAAGGAGCGATAGCGCTTGATGAATACTGGCGCTTCGGCCAGTATTCGCGACGCATCCACCGGGGCCGTTTCTTAAACCCAATCGAGGTTCTCCCAAGCCCGTATGCCTGTCGAGATCCGCAAGGCCCGCGCGTCAGACGTCGATGACCTCGCCGCCATCGAGAAGGCTGTTTTTCCGGGCGACAGGCTCTCGCGCCGCTCCTTCCGCCAGTTCATCGAACGCGAAACCGCCGAGATGCTGGTGGCCGAGAACGAGGGCCGGGTCGCCGGTTATGCGGTGGTGCTGTTTCGTAAGGGCAGCGGCGTCGCGCGGCTCTATTCCATCGCTGTCGGTCCCTTTTTCGGCCGGCTCGGTATCGGCCGGCTCCTGCTCGCGGCCGCAGAAGAGGCGGCCTTCGAGCACGACCGGCTGTTGCTGCGCCTCGAAGTGCGCGAGGACAATGATCGCGCCATCCGCATCTATGAGCAGGCCGGCTATCGGAAACTGGGCCGCGAGCCCGACTATTACGAGGATGGCGCGACCGCGCTGCGCTATGAAAAGACGCTGCGCGGCGACACGCCCACGGCAACCAAAGTGCCGTTCTACCAGCAGACCTGCGAGTTCACCTGCGGCCCTTGCTGCCTGATGATGGCGATGGCGAATTTCGACCGGGGCTTCGTGCCCGATCCGGTCATGGAAATCCGCCTGTGGCGCGAGGCGACCACGGTCTTTATGATGTCGGGTCCGGGCGGCTGCGAGCCTTTCGGCCTGGCCGTCGCCGGCTATGAGAGCGGACTCGCCGCCGAGATATTCGTCTCCTTCTACGGCGCGCTGTTCCTGCAGTCGGTGAGGAGCGAGGACAAGCGCCGCGTGATGGAGCTCGCCCAGGTCGATTTCCGCCGCCGCGCCGAACTCTACGGCATCCCCGTCAACTACCGTCCGTTCGGCATCGGCGATATCCGCCAAGCCCTCGCCGACGGCAAGCTGGTGCTGGTGCTGGTCAGCGGATTCCTTATGTTCGGCAAGAAGGTGCCGCATTGGGTGCTGGCCATCGGCGACGATGGCGACCATATCCTGATCCACGACCCATGGGTCGAGGATGAAAGGCAGGAAACCATACTCGATGCCGCGAACATTCCAGTGCCCTACGACATCTTCATGAATATGGCGCAGTTCGGCCGCGACGGTCTGCGCGCCGCCATCACTCTGGGAAAACGCTGAACAATGACCTGGGTAATCCTCACGGGCAGGCAGAACGATCTCGATCAGGTGGCCACACCCCACAAGATCATCACCAACCGCGACTATCTCGCGCATCCGGCGCTGTTCCGCGGCCAGCGGCCGAAAGTGATCAACCTGTCGAACAATTACGGCTATCAGAGCCGCGGCTACTACGCTTCGCTGCTGGCCGGTTCGCGCGGCCATAGGGTGATCCCAACCGTCGAGACGATGATCGACCTGTCCGAGCGCAAGCTCTACGAGCACGCGCTGCCGGAACTCGAGCTTGCCTTGAACAAATGCCGCAAGGACCTCGGCGGGATTTTTCCGGCGAAGGTCGCGATCTTCTTCGGCATCGGCCCGTCGAAAGTCTGGGACCGTTTCGCCAAGCTGTTGTTCGACTGGTTCCGCGCGCCGGCGCTGGAGGTGCACATCAAGGACAGCGCCGAATGGGCCTCGATCCGCAAGATCGGCTTCCTGCCGCTCGCCCGCATGACCGAAGACGAGGAAGAGCTCTTCCTGCAATGCCTGGAGACCTATACCAACCGCGAATGGCGCGACACCAAGGGCCGCACGCCGGCACGCTATACTTTTGCGACGCTGGTCGACCCGCATGAGGAATTGCCGCCGTCGGAGATTTCCTCATTGCGCTATTGGGCGCGGATCGCCGAGAAGATGGGCGTCGAAGTCGAGCCGATCACCAGGAAGGACCTCGCCAAGCTCGCAAATTACGACGCGCTGTTCATCCGCGAGACCACGTCGATCTCCAACCACACCTACCGCTTCGCGCGCCGCGCCCAGCAGGAAGGCATGCCGGTGATCGACGACCCGCTGTCGATGATCCGCTGCACCAACAAGGTCTATCTCAACGAGCTGATGACCTACAACAAGGTGCCGGTGCCGCCGACGGTGATGATCGCCGGCACCTCCGACTCCGAAGTGGCGGCGCAGACGCTTGGCTTCCCGCTGGTGCTGAAGATACCGGATTCGTCCTTCTCGCGCGGCGTCAAGAAATGCGAGAACATGGCGGAGCTCACCAAGCTCGCGACGGAGTGGCTGGAAGATTCCGATCTCCTGATCGCGCAGAAATTCATCCCGACCGAATATGACTGGCGCGTCGGCGTGCTCGGCGGCCAGCCGCTGTTTGCCGTGCATTACCTGATGGCAAAGAAGCACTGGCAGATCGTCAACCACAAGGCCAGCGGCAAGCCCGACCAGGGCGGCATCAAGACCTTTACACTGAAGCAGACGCCGCCGCATGTCGTCGAGACGGCTGTGCGGGCGGCAAAATGCATAGGCGACGGCCTCTACGGCGTCGACCTCAAGGAGACCACGGACGGGGTCTTCGTCATCGAGGTCAACGACAATCCCAATCTCGATCATGGCTGGGAGGATTCCGGCGAGAAGGACGAGCTCTGGGTGCGGCTGACGCAGTGGTTCCTGGAACGCCTGGAGCGGCCGGAGAAGTAGGGGCGGGGGAACAGGAACTGAGGAACTGAGGAATTGAAGAACTGGAGAATTGAAAAATTGGGCATCACCTCCTCGCTTCCCTCGGTTTCATCAGTACTGAATCATTCGAACTGAGGGAAAAGTATGCTGTTCTTCGTGATCGAGGATTTTCACGGTTCGGACCGCAAGGAAATCTACCGCCGTTTCCGCGACAAGGGCCGGCTGAAGCCGGATGAACTCGTGGTGCATCACAGCTGGATCGCGAGTGACATGAGCCGCTGCTTCATGCTGGTCGAAGCCGATGACGCGACGGTGCTGCAGCGCTGGGTCATCGAATGGGCGGATCTCGTGGAGTTCGAGATCGTTCCCGTAGCCAGCAGCAAGGACATGGTGGTTGCGCTGGCCGGGCATCTCTGAGCAACGATCCCGGCAGCCGTTTGCTCAATTTGCGTGGAACCGTCTAACTGCGTCTTAAGCCCGATTTGCTATCCCGCCTGTATTGTGGATTGCCTCAAGGCTCTCAGAAGATGATCAGGCTGTTTCAATCAGGTAATTGCGGCCAAATACTCTACATTTTCCTTCTTGTGTTTTTGATCGGATTTGATTTTGCCAAGGACCCGATCGAGCATTTTCTGGTCGGGGCAAAAGAAGGTGTTCAGAAGCAAATCTATGCGGCTGACGGCAACAATATAGCCCGTACTCAGAGGTCCTTTGTCGAGGAACTGAGAGTCCCGGATTATGGGATGCACGATGCTCCGAAATCCGCCGAGGAGCATGCCTCCGGCATCGTCGCCCAGGCGATCGCCATGGAGGCAAAAAGCTCCGCCATCGGGACGATTTACATCTCGATGCTTGCGGCGATTGGCTTTGCCACCCTCGTTGCGATCATTTGGATGGTGTTTGCTCGCGTGCGCGACATTGGCTGGCCTGCCGCCGTGGGGTTCGGCATTCTTGCTCCGAAGCTCGCGATCTCGGTTCTTCCCGGCAGTCTTCCGCCACTGACCTTCGACATTCTGCAATACGGTTTCATCGCCGCCATAATAGTGCTTGGGCTCGTGCCGGGTGGATTTGCCGACGGACCGCGTGCCCAGCCGGTTCGACAGGCAGCCGTAGCCGAGCCGGCGCGTCGCGCCGCAGGCCAATTCGGTCAAAGACGACGCTGAGCAGCAACGCCCAGCGCCGGCGATCCGACGGCGCGCCGGCATTCCTCGACCAGCCATTCCCGGAACGCCGCAACGGCATCGCGCCTCGCGCAGCGTTCGGGGATCGTCAGGCAATAGGGCTGGCGCAGTTCCAAGGACTGCGCTGCGGCCCGCACCAGTTTGCCATCCTCCAGCGCTTGCGCGCAATAGATGCCTTGCGCCAGCGCCACGCCCAGCCCTGAAATGGCGAGATCGAGTGCTGCACGCGAGGAGTTGGCCGAAAGGCCGCGCTGCGCCGCACGGCCGGGCTCGCTTCCCGACGCCTCGAACCAGTTGCGCCAGGATGGAAAGGACGCGCCGGTCGGTCCCCAATCGGTGTGGATCAGCGGCAGGCCAGCAAGGTTTTCGCTATTGGTTGAGGCCAGTGTCGGTGCGCAAACGGGATAGACGGCATCCCTGGCGATTTCCTCGGTCGGATGCTCCCGATAATGAGGACCGTAAGAGAGCCGGATGTCGACCAATTCATGATCGAAGGGCACCGGATCGTCGTCGCCTCTTAGCGATATATCGGCGGCGCCATGGGATTCGACGAAGCCGGCGAGCCGCTCGGAAAGCCAGCCCATCGCCATGGAAGGCGGCACTGAGATCACGAGCCTCGGCCGGAACGCGTCGCCGCTGACATCGCGCGCGACGCTGCCGATTTCCCGCAAGGCCATGCTGAGCCGCGGCAGCATCTCTACCCCGGCCTCGGTCAGCACGGCCCGCCGGTTGATGCGGTGGAACAGCTGTCGTCCCAGCTGCTCCTCGACGGTGCGGATGAGCTGGCTAACGGCCGCTGCCGAGATCGACAGTTCCTCCGCCGCGGCGGCAAAGCTGCCTGTGCGCGCCGCCGCTTCGAAGGCCTGAAGTCCGCGCAAGGAGGGAAGGGCGACCATGACAATCCAATAGATAAGTTCACATTATCTATTTCGCAGAAATCCTCGTTTTTCGAAAGGTTTCTTTCCGGAGTATCGTGACTCATGAACGCAATCGATCATCACGAAACCGTCGACCATCGCCAGGTGATCGCCTCGCTGACGAATGAGGAGCGCGGGCGGCTGACCGGCAAATCGGATGGGCCGGGCCTTGTCCAGTTCGCGCTCCATCTCGGGGCGATCACCGTCCTTGGCGCGCTGATCGGGGCACGAGTGCCGTTCTGGCCGGTCCTGATGCTGCCCCAGGGCATCCTGATCATCTTCCTGTTCACCCTGATGCATGAAACCGTGCACCGGACGGCATTCGAAACGCAATGGCTGAACGATGTGGTCGCGCGCTTCTGCAGCCTGGCGATCGCGCTGCCGGCGGACTGGTTCCGCTACTTCCATTTCGCCCATCACCGCTTCACTCAGGATCCGGAAAACGATCCGGAGCTGGCCTTCCCGAAGCCCGAGACGATGCGGCAATACATCGTCCACGTCTCAGGGCTGCCCGTGTGGTGGGGCCACTTCAAGACGCTCTACACCAATGCGATGGGGCGCTGCCGGGACAGCTACGTGCCGCCGAAGGGGCTGCCGAAGGTGAAGGCCGAGGCGCGGGCGATGATCGCCTTCTATCTCGTTCTGTTGGCGCTCGCGGTGTGGTTCAAGGCGTCGGTGCTGCTCACTGTCTGGATCGTGCCCGCGCTGCTCGGCCAACCGTTCCTCAGGCTCTATTTGCTCGCCGAGCACGGCCGCTGTCCCTTCGTCGCCAACATGCTGGAAAACACCCGCACGACGCTGACCAACTGGTTCGTGCGCAAGCTCGCCTGGAACATGCCTTACCATGCCGAGCACCACGCCTATCCCGGCGTCCCGTTCCACCAGCTGCCGGAATTCCACCGGCTGATCGAGCGCCATCTCAAAGTGGTCGAGCCCGGCTATGTGAGCTTCCACGAGAAGTACATCGAGACGCTGCGCTAAGCGACCGACGCGTCAGTGAGACAGCGGATATATATCAGACTGACTGGCGCAGCAGCGCCGGCGAACGCAGCAGCCGGCTCATGTCGGCCGCTTTGGCCGGCACGCCGATGAGATAGCCTTGCGCCTCGCCGCAGCCGGCCTTGCGCAGCATGTCGAGCTGCGCTTCGGTCTCGACGCCTTCGGCGGTGACGATGACGCCGAGCTCGGCGCCGAGACCGATCACGGTGCGCACGATCGCCGCCGTGTCGCGCCTGTCGAGGTCGCGGATGAAGGAGCGGTCGATCTTGATCTTGTCGACTGGAAAGCGCCGGAGGTAGCCGAGCGAGGAATAGCCGGTGCCAAAATCGTCGAGCGCGATGCGCACGCCGAGACCGCGCAATTGGCTGAGCGTCCTCAGCACCGCGTCGCTTTCGTCCATCATCACTGTTTCGGTGATTTCGAGTTCCAGGCGGTTGGCCGGCAGGCCCGAAAAGGCGAGCGCCGAGATCACGCTGCGGGCGAAGCCGCCGCTCTTGATCTGTGCGGCCGAGACGTTGACGGCCATGCGCATCTCCGGCGGCCAATGGGCGGCCACGCTGCAAGCCTTGCGAAGCGCCCAATCGCCGAGCTGCACGATCAGTCCGGTCTCCTCGGCGGCGGCGATGAAGTTTTCCGGCGACACCAGGCCGCGCGATGGCGAGCGCCAGCGCATCAGGGCTTCCGCGCCGACAATTTCGCCGGAGCCGATGTTGAGGATCGGCTGGAAATCGAGCTCGAACTCGCGCTTGGAAACGGCTGCTTCAAGATCCGCCTCAAGCGCGCGGCGCTCCCGCATCAGGGCATCCATGCCCGGCTCGAAGAAGCGATAGACGTTGCGACCTTCGCTCTTGCCCTGGTAGAGCGCCATGTCGGCATTGGTGAGCAGCGTGTCGGCATCGTGCCCGTCACCGGGATGGAGCGCGATGCCCAGGCTCACGCCCACATGCATTTCGCGTCCCTTGTCGCGATAGGGCTTGCCGACGATCTCGACGATGCGCTTGGCAAGCTTTTCGGCGTCGGCGGCGCTCTTGATGCCGGACTGGATGATGGCGAACTCGTCGCCGCCGAAGCGGGCCACCACGTCCTTGCTGCCGCGCACGGCGTGCTGCAGCCGCTTGGCGACGCATTTCAGCAGCCAGTCTCCGGCCGGGTGGCCGAATGTGTCGTTGACGGCCTTGAAGCGGTCGAGGTCGAGCGAGAGGATCGCCAGCGGCTTGGCCTTGGCCTCGCCAAGCGCTAGGTCCAGCTTCTCGCGAAACATCGAGCGGTTGGGCAGGTTTGTCAGCGTGTCGTGATGCGCAAGATGCGTCATGCGCTCCTCGACGCGGCGCCGCTCGGTCACGTCCTCGAAGGTCGCCACCCAGCCGCCGCCGGCGAGCGGCCGCCGCAGGACGAAGAGCGTTCGGCCGTCGACCAGTTCGCGATAGCTCGAGCGCGGCTGGCCCGCGTCCAGCGCCGCCTTCGCCTTTTCCACCTCTATGTCGACTTCAACAGGCACGAAGATGCCGAGAGCCACGAGTTTCTCCAGCATCTGACGGTGCGTCATGCCGAGCGTGAAATCGGCAGCCTTCGCGTTGCAAAGATCCAGGAAGCGCTGGTTGCGGACGATCAGGCGGCCCTCGGCGCTGTACATCAACAGTCCCTGCGACATGTTGGCCAAAGCAGCGTCGAACCGACGGTGCTGCTCCTTCAGCTCCGCCTCGGCTCGCCGCCGCTCGGTCACGTCCTCATAGATCGAAACCCAGCCGCCGACGGCGATGGGCCGATGGGAAATGACGATGATGCGCCCGTCGGACAGGACTTCCTCGTAGGTCGAAGGCTTGGCGCCGTCG
>NZ_RZSB01000024.1:0-23103 GCF_004023285.1 Mesorhizobium sp. M2A.F.Ca.ET.067.02.1.1 | reverse complement strand
TCACCTTCTCGGGCAGCGCCTGCACCATCGCCGCGAACACGGCTTCCGCGATGCGCTGCGAGACCTCCGCCGCGCAGCCCGAGACCGGCCGCGGATATTTGGCGTCGAGGAACGTGCCCTCCGGCCGCTTGACGTTGAGCGGCTCGAAGGCGCCGGCGCTGATCGGCACCTCCGGGAAAATATGGCGCATGGCGAGATAGACCGACGACAAGGTTGTCGCCAGCACGCTGTTCATCGGTCCGGCGCAGGGTGCTGATGAGCCGGCAAAGTCGAAGGTCAGCGTATCGCCCGTCTTCTCGACGGCGAGATTGATGGTCAGCGGCTCGTTCACCACGCCGTCGGAATCGACGAAGGCCTGCGAGCGGTAGACGCCGTCGGGGATCACGGCGATCGAGGCGCGCATCTGCTCGGCGGCGCGGCGGCGCAGCTCCGCGATCGCCTCGACCACGGTTTCGTCGCCGTAACGATCCAGGATTTCATTGAGCCTGTCCTGGCCGATCAGCAGCGCCGCGGCCTGCGCCCGGATGTCGCCGATACGCTGGTCGGCGACGCGGATGTTCGAGCAGATGATGGCGTAGATCTCGGGATCGAGCACGCCCTTCTTGAACAGTTTCACCGGCGGCAGCCGCAGCCCCTCCTGCTCGACCGCCGTGGCCGAGGCGGAAAAACCGCCCGGCACCGAGCCGCCGATGTCCGGCCAGTGGCCGGTGTTGGAAAGCCAGCAGAAGATTTTTCCACCCCGATAGACCGGCATGACGAAGCGCACATCCATCAGATGCGTGCCGCCGAGATAGGGGTCGTTGACGATATAGATGTCGCCCGGTTCCGGCGCCAGGCAGCTTCCGTCGGCGATCATCTCGATCACCGTCCTGGTCGAGTATTGCATCACGCCGACGAACACCGGCAGGCCTTGGCTGCCTTGCGCGATCAGCGAGCCGTCGACGGCCGAATAGATGCCGTCCGAGCGGTCATTGGCCTCGGCGATGACCGGCGAGAAGGCGGCGCGCGAGAAGGTCAGGTCCATCTCGTCGCAGACCTGCTGCAGCGCCGCCTGCAGCACCGAAAGCGTGATCGTGTCGAGCGTGCTCATCTCAGGCCTCGCCGATGTCGATGATGATATTGCCGTCCGCGTCTGAGTGGGCCCGGTCGCCGGGTTCGAGCACGGTAGTGGCGTCCATCTGCTCTAGGATAGCCGGTCCCTCGATCACGGCATCGAGCGGCAGCTTTTCGCGGGCATAGACCGGCGTGTCGTGCCAGGTGCCATGATACCAGACCGGCCGGATCTCGCGCCGCGCTTCGTCAAGCGTCGCGGCGCGCCCCGCAGGGTCGATCAGCCGCGACAGGTCGATCTGCGGCCGCACGCCGGTGACCGAGGTGTTGAGGTTGACGAGGTTGGCGCGGATTTCCGGCAGCTCGACCTTGAAACGGGCGAAATAGGCTTTTTCGAACAGAAGCTGCAGCGTTTCTCGTGAAACCGAAGAGGAGGGCAGCGGCACGTTGATGATGTGTGTCTGGCCGACGAACTGCATGTCGGCGGAGTGCGTCACGCGGATCGCGTCCGGCTTCACCGCTTCCTTGGCGATCAGCGCCTCGCCTTCGTTACGGTGCCGTTCCAATACCTCGCGAAGCGCAGCTTCATCGAGCAGCTTCACCGGCTGATTGATCGTGTTGACGAAGTCGTGCCGCAAATCCGCGACGACGCAGCCGAGCGCGTTTGTGATGCCGGGGCGCGCGGGCACCAGCACGCGCGGCAGGCCGAGCTCGCGGGCGAGCGCCGTCGCATGCAGCGGCCCGGCGCCCCCAAAGGCGAACAGCGCGAAATCGCGTGGATCATGGCCGCGCGACACCGAGACCATGCGTATGGCGCCGGCCATCTTCATGTTGCCGAGTCTCAGAACGGCGCCCGCCGCCTCGACGCCAGAGAGCCCGGTGCGCTTGCCGATCTTGTCCTCGAAAATGCCGGTGACGCGCTCGACGGTGACCGGATTGTCGACCGCCAGCAACTTCTTCGGCGCCAGGCGTCCCAGCACCAGATTGGCGTCGGTGATGGTTGGCTCGACGCCGCCGCGCCCGTAGCAGATCGGGCCCGGATTGGCGCCGGCGCTTTCCGGGCCGATCTGGATCAGCCCGGCCGCGTCGACACGCGCGATCGAGCCGCCGCCGGCGCCCACCGTGTGCACCGCCACCATCGGCACATGGATCGGCATCGCATATTCGATCTCGATCTCGTTCGACACGGCGGGCTCGGCATTGCGGATCAGCGCCACGTCGGTCGAGGTGCCGCCCATGTCGTAGGTGACGAGATTGCCGAAGCCGGCGCGTTTTCCAGTATAGGCGGCGGCGATGACGCCCGAGGCCGGGCCGGACATCACCGTCTTGGCCGATTCCAGCGTGACGAAACGCGCCGAGATCATGCCGCCATTGCCGTTCATGATCAGGAAGTCCCGGGCGTAGCCCTTCGCGCCAAGCTCCTTGCGCAGCCGTTCGACATAGCGCTCCAGGATCGGCTGCACCGACGCGTTGACGGCGGCCGTCACGCCACGCTCGAACTCGCGCGCTTCCGAAAGCAGCACATGTCCAGTGGTGATGTGGCCGTTCGGCCAAAGCTCCGCCGCGATCTCGGCGGCGCGCCGCTCATGCGACGGATTGGCGTAAGAGTGCAGGAAGTGGATGACGAGCGACTCGCAGCCGGCGTCGAGCAGCTTCTTCACCGCTTCGCGCATCTCGGCTTCGTCGAGTTGAATGCGCACCGCGCCCGAAGCCTCGATCCGCTCCGAGACTTCGAGCCGAAGGTCGCGGGGAATGACGGGGACAAAAGTGCCGGTCATGCCATAGGCCTGCGGCCTGGTGCGGCGGCCAAGCTCGATCACGTCGCGAAAGCCGCGCGTGGTGATCATGCCGGTCCGCGCCAGGCGGCGTTCCAGCACGGCGTTGGTGGTGGTCGTCGTGCCATGCACGATGAGGTCGATGCCGTCGATCGGAAAGCCGGTGGCGCCAAGGGCGGCGACCACGCCGAAGGCCTGGTTTTCGACAGTCGTCGGCGTCTTGGCGATATGGACCTTGCCGCCCGCCTTGCCGTCGATCAAAAGCAGGTCGGTGAAGGTTCCGCCGACGTCGATGCCTGCTACGACGCTTCCCGCGGACGCCGAAAAATTCTCAATCATTGCCGAAACCCGAAATAGCAGGACTACGGATATGCCTTGGTTTGGAAAGGCATTTTACGTCGCCATCTTGACCTCAAGATCATTTGTATACTAATAAGTTTCGGACACAAGAGCTTACCGCTTGGCAATGTGCAGCGGGCACGTCGGAACCTGACCGTTCGGACGCGCAGGAGAAAGTTTGGCGCCCAGTGCGTTTGTCTGGGCCGGAAAGTTGGGTTTGATGAACACGACATCCGCGTTGAACACCGCCGGCGCAAGGCCGCTGCAGTTCCCGATCCCGGCCAATGTCTACGCCGAGACCGTGGTGTCGGTGAAGCATTACACCGACCGGCTGTTCTCCTTCCGCATCACCCGCCCGCAGTCGCTGCGTTTCCGCTCCGGCGAGTTCGTCATGATCGGCCTGCCCAATGCCGAGAAGCCGATCTTCCGCGCCTACTCGGTCGCCAGCCCCGCCTGGGACGACGAGCTGGAATTCTTCTCCATCAAGGTCCCGGACGGCCCGCTTACCTCCGAGCTGCAGAAGATCCAGGTCGGCGACACCGTCATCATGCGCCAGAAGGCGACCGGCACGCTGGTGCTCGACGCGCTGACGCCCGCCAAGCGGGTGTTCATGATCTCGACCGGCACCGGCATCGCGCCTTTCGCCAGCCTGCTGCGCGATCCCGACACCTATGAGAAGTTCGACCAGGTGATCCTTACCCACACCTGCCGCGACATTGCCGAGCTCACTTACGGCCAGGAACTGGTGGCGGCGCTCGAAAGCGATCCTCTGATCGGCGAGCTGACCGCCGGCCGCGTCACGCTCTACAATTCGACGACGCGCGAGGAATCGGCGCGCATGGGCCGCATCACCGCGCTGATCGGCTCCGGAAAATTCTATTCCGATCTCGGCATCGACAAGCTCAATCCCGAGACCGATCGCATCATGATCTGCGGCTCGATGCACATGCTGAAGGACGTCAAGGAACTCGCCGAGAGCCTCGACTTCCAGGAGGGCTCCTTGAGCCATCCGGCCAGCTTCGTCGTCGAGCGCGCCTTCGTCGGCTGAGGCGCCTCAATTTGACCATACGGTCAAAAATCTACTGCCTCGGCGGCCTTTTTCCGCTATGAGCCTTTGAAAGACTCGTGAAGCATCGCTTCACGGGCTATCCTTCGGCGTAAGCAGCTGAATGAAAGGGCAGGAGATGAGCACGATCCGCGAAGCAGGCGCTGGCGCGTCCAAGGTGATGCCGCTGCCGGCGCGTGCCGCCGCCAACACGCCGCTGCCGCTGGAACATGGCATTGCCCGCAATCCCGGCATGAAGCTCGATCTCGGCTTCCTGGAATCGGTGCGCAGCGTCAACCGTTCGGCGCTGGAGCGCCGTGTCGCGACGCTGACCAAGCGGCGCTCGATCAAGGCCGACAACCAGGCCGCCTGGCTGCTGCGGGCCATCGCCTGCATGGACCTCACCACGCTGAATTCCAATGACACGGACGAGCGCGTGCGCCGGCTCTGCGCCAAGGCGATCAATCCGCTGCGCCGCGACATCGTCGAGGGTCTCGGCATCTCGGGCGAAACCATCCGTCCGGCGGCGGTCTGCGTCTATCATCCCTTTGTCGCCACCGCGGTCGACGCGCTGCGCGGCACCGGCATCCATGTCGCCGCCGTCTCCACCGCCTTCCCGCACGGCCTTGCGCCGCTGTCGACCCGCCTGCAGGAGATCGAGGCTTCGGTGAAGGACGGCGCCGACGAGATCGACGTCGTCATTCCGCGCGGCCTGGTCTACGGCGCCAAATGGCGCGAGCTGTTCAACGAGATCGTCGCCATGCGCGCGGCCTGCGGCGATGCGCATCTGAAAGTCATCCTCGGCACCGGCGATCTCGCCACTTTGCGCAATGTCATGCTTGCCTCCATGGTCGCGATGATGGCGGGCGCCGATTTCATCAAGACCTCGACCGGCAAGGAGAGCGTCAACGCCACGCTACCCGTCGGTCTCACCATGGTGCGCGCCATCCGCGCTTATTTCGAGGAGACCGGTTATCTCATCGGCTTCAAGCCGGCCGGCGGCATTTCCACCGCCAAGGTCGCGCTCGACTGGCTTGTGCTGATGAAGGAGGAGCTCGGCCGGCCGTGGCTTGAGCCGGACCTGTTCCGCTTCGGCGCGTCGAGCCTGCTCACCGACATCGAACGCCAGCTCGAGCATCATTTGACCGGCCATTACTCGGCCAACCATCGCCACGCGATGGCGTAGGCTCCCACCCTCCCCCCTTGGGGAGGGTCGCCGCGCAGCGGCGGGGTGGGGCTCGTAAAACCAAAATAGCCTATCCAATGAACCGAACCATTAACCGTTTACCCCCACCCCGATCGGCTTTGCCGATCGACCCTCCCCACAAGGGGGAGGGTAAAGGAGGCGCCCCATGAACATCCTCGAACGCTATCACGCCATGGACTACGGCCCCGCGCCGGAAGCCCGCAACGAGGCCGATGCCTGGCTCGCCGGACGCGATTTCTCCAAGGCGCTGTTCATCGACGGCGCCTGGAAAGCGGCGGCCGGCGGCAAGATTTTCGAGACCAGCGAGCCGTCCTCCGGCAAGCTGCTTGCGAAGGTCTCGGATGCCGGCGCGGCCGACATCGATGCCGCGGTTACCGCCGCCGCCAAGGCGCTGCCAAAATGGTCGGCTTCCTCCGGCTACGCCCGCGCAAAAGTCCTCTACGCCATCGGCCGCGCCATGCAGCGTCACCAGCGCCTGTTCGCCGTTCTGGAATCGATCGACAACGGCAAGCCGATCCGCGAGAGCCGCGACATCGACGTGCCGCTGGCGATCCGCCATTTCATCCATCATGCCGGCTGGGCGCAGACGCTCGAGAAGGATTTTCTTGACCACAAACCGGTCGGCGTCGTCGGCCAGGTCATCCCGTGGAATTTCCCGCTGCTGATGCTGGCCTGGAAGATCGCGCCGGCTCTGGCCGCCGGATGCACGGTGGTGTTGAAGCCCGCCGAATTCACGCCGCTCACCGCTATCCTGTTCGCAGAGATCTGCGAGCGTGCCGGCGTGCCGAAGGGCGTCGTAAACATCGTCCAGGGCGGGCCTGAGGCGGGCGCCGCCATCGTCAATCATCCGGGCGTCCAGAAGATCGCCTTCACCGGCTCCTCCGAAGTCGGCAAGATCATTCGCAAGGCGACGGCCGGGTCCGGCAAAAAACTGTCGCTGGAGCTCGGCGGCAAGTCGGCCTTCATCGTCTTCGAGGATGCCGATCTCGACAGCGCCGTCGAAGGCCTCGTCGATGGCATCTGGTTCAACCAGGGCCAGGTCTGCTGCGCGGGCTCGCGCCTCCTTGTGCAGGAGGGCATCACCGAGGCCTTCATCGCCAAGGTCAAGGGCAGGATGAGCCGGCTGCGCGTCGGCAGCCCGCTCGACAAGAACACCGATATCGGCCCACTGGTCGACCGCACCCAGCTCGACCGGGTCAAGGGACTGATCGCCGAGGGCGCGAAACAGGGCGCCGTCTGCTGGCAGCCGGACGCCGCACTGCCGTCCTCCGGCTATTATCACCTGCCGACGCTGGCGACTTCTGTTTCGCCGGCTAACATTCTCGCGCAGGAAGAGGTGTTCGGCCCGGTGCTGGCGACCATGACCTTCCGCAACACCGAGGAAGCGATCGAGCTTGCCAACAACACGCGCTACGGCCTTGCCGCTTCCGTGTGGAGCGAGAACGTTAATCTGGCCCTGCATGTCGCGCCGCAGTTGAAGGCCGGCGTCGTCTGGGTCAACGGCACCAACATGTTCGACGCCGCCTGCGGCTTCGGCGGCTATCGCGAAAGCGGCTTCGGCCGTGAAGGCGGCCGCGAAGGCATGTTCGAATATCTGGCGGCAAAGCTTCCCATTGGCCCTGCCATCAAGCCGTCGGCCCCCAGTTCTGCCCAGCCGATCGAACAGGCCGACGGCACGGCGATCGACCGCACGGCAAAGCTTTTCATCGGCGGCAAGCAGGTGCGGCCGGACGGCAACTATTCTCTGGCCGTCGCCACCGCCAAGGGCAAGCTTGCCGGCGAAGTCGGTCTCGGCAACCGCAAGGATATCCGCGATGCCGTGGCCGCAGCCCGCGCCTGCAAGGCCTGGCCGGATGCGACCGCTTACAACCGCAGCCAGGTTCTCTATTATTTCGCCGAGAACTTGTCCGGCCGCGCCGACGAGTTCGCCGCGCGCCTTGTTCAGCTGACGGGCGTTACGGCCAAGGCTGCGCGCGAGGAGGTCGAGCAGTCGATCGAGCGGCTGTTCCTTTATGCCGGCCTCGCCGACAAGTTCGAGGGCCGCGTCCATCAGCCGCCGGCCCGTGTCGTGACGCTTGCGTTGCATGAGCCGGTCGGCGTTGTCGGCATCGTTGCGCCGGACAACCAGCCGCTGCTCAACTTCCTCTCGCTGGTCGCCCCGGCGCTCGCCATGGGCAACACGGTGGTCTCGGTTCCGTCGGAGCGGCATCCGCTTTTGGCCACCGACCTCTACCAGGTGATCGAATATTCCGACTTGCCTGCCGGCGCGATCAACATCGTCACCGGCCGCAGCGCCGAGCTTGCCGGCGTGCTGGCCAAGCATGACGATGTCGACGGACTCTGGCTGTTCGCCGATGCCGACACCTGCGCCAAGGCGGAGGCCGATTCCATCGGCAATCTCAAGCGCGTCTGGACCGGCAATGGCCGCACGCTCGATTGGACGTCGAGCGAGGCGGCCGGCGAGCCCTTCCTGCGCCGCGCCATTGAGGTCAAGAACGTCTGGGTGCCCTACGGCGACTGAGGTGTTCCGCCGAGGCACCGCGCGACGGAACCATTTCAGCCGCTGTCGCGAAGGTGATCGCCTTCGGGCTTGACGCTCGGGCGCGTGTTCTTTAACGAGAAAAAACATCTTTATCTGTGAAATGGAAATCTGACCGCACGATGCCGGCTGTCTGGCACACGACCCGGGCCGGCCATCGATAGAGGCGAAACGCTCCAGGCAGGCGAGGAAAAAAATGGCGGATCTGACAGGTAAGGTGGTTGTCATAACCGCGGCGGCGCAAGGCATCGGTCGGGCGAGCGCGCTGGCTTTCGCCAAGGCAGGCGCGAGCGTTCACGCCACCGATATCAACGAGCCGTTGCTGGCGGAGTTGGGCAAAACCCCCGGCATTACGACGCGAAAACTCGATGTGCTGAACGACGCGGCCGTCGCTTCCGCCTTCGCCGAGATCGGCCGCGTCGATGTGCTGTTCAACTGCGCTGGCTTCGTCCATGGCGGTTCGATTCTGGAGATGAAGGACGAGGATCTCGACTTCGCGCTCAACCTCAATGTCCGTTCGATGATCCGCACCATCCGGGCCGTGCTGCCAGGAATGCTGGAGCGCGGCGACGGCTCGATCATTAACATGGCCTCGCTGGCGAGCTCGCAGAAGGGCGTGCCGAACCGCTTCGTCTACGGGCTGACCAAGGCGGCCGTGGTCGGCCTGACCAAGGCGGTCGCCGCCGACTATGTCGCCAGGGGTATCCGCTGCAACGCCATCTGCCCGGGCACGGTCGAAAGCCCGTCGTTGCAGGACCGCATGCATGCACAGGGCGACTATGAGGCGGCGCGAGCGGCCTTCATCGCCCGCCAGCCCATGGGCAGGCTGGGCACGCCTGAGGAGATCGCCGATCTCGCCGTCTACCTTGCCGGCGCCACCTACACGTCGGGGCAGGCCTACAACATCGATGGCGGCTGGTCGATCTGACGAAAGGCTCCGAAGCCGGCGGGTTGGTCGGATCGAAACGTCTGAAAATCTCGACGATTTGGTCGGCATCGCAGCGGGCTCGCTTGCCGCCGGTATGGTCGGCGACTAGGGTCCGCTGGCTTTGACGGGAATTTGTGAAAACGGCCGCTGGCCGCAAGGTGGAGAAAGTTGAGATGAAGTTGTTGCGCTATGGCGAAGCTGGCAGTGAAAAGCCCGGCCTGCTTGATGCGGATGGGAATATCCGCGACCTTTCCGCTCATGTCGCCGATATTGCCGGCACGACGCTTCATCCGGCCTCGCTGGAGATGCTCTCCAAGCTCGATCCCAAGACGTTGCCGGTGGTCTCCGGCAAGCCGCGCCTGGGCGCCTGCGTCGCCGGCACGGGCAAGTTTATCTGCATCGGCCTCAACTATTCCGATCACGCCGCCGAGACCGGCGCCACGGTGCCGCCGGAGCCGATCATCTTCATGAAGGCAAGTTCCGCCATCGTCGGCCCGGATGACGACGTGCTGATCCCGCGCGGTTCGGAAAAGACCGATTGGGAAGTCGAGCTCGCCGTGATCATTGGCAAGACGGCGAAATATGTTTCGGAGGACGACGCGCTGGATTATGTCGCCGGCTACGCCGTCGCCCATGATGTGTCGGAGCGCGCCTTCCAGGCCGAGCGCCAGGGCCAGTGGACCAAGGGCAAATCCTGCGACACCTTCGGCCCGACCGGCCCGTGGCTGGTCACCAAGGACGAGGTCGCCGATCCGCAGAACCTGAAGATGTGGCTGACCGTCAACGGCAAGACCATGCAGAACGGCTCGACCAAGACCATGGTCTATGGCGTGAAGTATTTGGTGTCATACCTCAGCCAGTTCATGTCGCTGCATCCCGGCGACATCATCTCCACCGGCACCCCGCCCGGCGTCGGGCTGGGCATGAAGCCGCCGGTGTTCCTGAAGGCCGGCGACGTGGTGGAACTCGGCATCGAAGGGCTCGGCCAGCAGAAGCAGACCTTCAAGGCGGACGAGTAAGCCGGCGCTTACCTCAACACCTTCCCATCCGCGCCAAACCGATACGTCTTCGCCGCGTCCGGCGTCGCATAAAGCGTCGCGCCGGGCTCGGCATTGTACACGCCAAAAATGCGCACCGTGATCAGCCCCGCCTTCTGACAGTCGAGATAGAGGTTGGTGTCGGCACCGAGATGCTCGGCATGCACCACCGTGCCCTTCCAGGCGCCGGAATTCGCATCGACTGTCAGATGCTCCGGCCGCACCCCGATGGTCTTCGCCGTTTCGCCCAGCTTGGCGCCGTCGATGAAATTCATCTTCGGCGAGCCGATGAAGCCGGCGACGAATTCGTTGGCCGGCGAATTGTAGAGCTCCATCGGGCTGCCGATCTGCTCGATGCGGCCGGCATTGAGGACGACGATCTTGTCGGCCAGCGTCATCGCCTCGACCTGGTCGTGGGTGACATAGATCATGGTCGCCTTCAGCCGCCGGTGCAGCTGCGCGATCTCAAGGCGGGTGTTGACGCGCAGCGCCGCATCGAGGTTCGACAGCGGCTCGTCAAAGAGAAAAAGCTTCGGCTCGCGCACCACGGCGCGGCCGATGGCGACGCGCTGGCGCTGGCCGCCCGACAGTTCCGCCGGGCGGCGTTCGAGATAGGGCTCGAGCGACAGCATGGCGGAAGCGATCTTGATGCGCCGCTCGATCTCGGCGGCCGGCGTGCCGGCCTGCTTGAGGCCCAGCGCCATGTTGTTCTTCACCGTCAGATGCGGGTAGAGCGCGTAGGTCTGGAACACCATGGCGATGCCGCGTTTGGCCGGCGGCGTGACGGAAACGTCCGCGCCGTCGATCAGCACGCGGCCGGAGGTCGAGTCCTCCAGGCCCGCGATGACGCGTAGCAGCGTCGACTTTCCGCAGCCGGACGGGCCGACGAAGACGACGAACTCGCCGTCCGTCACCTCGAGGTCGATGCCCTTCAGCACCTCGACCGGCCCGAAAGCCTTCTTCACATTCTCGATCTTCAGCGAGCCCACGGCTTCGTTCCTGTTCTAGAGTTTGACGGCGTTACCGCTGCGCACGCTCTCGTCGGCGGCGAGGCAGACGGCGAGCGACTTCACGGCATCGTCCATGTGGCGGGTGAGATCGATATTTTCGCGGATGGCCTTGAGCAGGAAGGCCTGCTCCAGGTCGCAGAGCTCCTGGTGGCCCGGCTCGCCCTCCATCGACAGCAGCTGGTCTTCCTTGGCGAAGCTGCCGTCGGGTCCGGTCGCCGCACTATGCAGCCGGATGGTCGAGGTCTTGGTGTGGGTGTCGATGTCGTCGGACTTCACGCCCTCCTTCATGACGATCGACACGCAGCCCCTGGGCGACATCACGTCCTTCACGAAGAAGGCTGTCTCGGAGATCATCGGCCCCCAGCCGGCTTCATACCAGCCGACAGAACCGTCCTCGAACAGCACCTGCAGGTGGCCGTAATTGTACATCGACGGCGCCACCTCGTCGCTGAGCCGCACGCCCATGCCGCGCACCTCGATCGGCCTCGCGTCGGTGATCTGCAGCATGACGTCGAGATAATGCACGCCGCAGTCGACGATCGGCGAGGTCGTCCGCATCAGATGCTTGTGCGTCTCCCAGGTGTGGCCGGAGGATTGCTGGTTGAGGTTCATGCGGAAGACATATGGACCGCCGAGCTTGCGCGCCTCGGCGATCAGCCGGATCCAGGACGGATGGTGGCGCAATATATAGCCGATCACCAGTTTCCTGCCGTTGGCCTTGGCCGCATCGACGACGCGTTGCGCGTCGGCAACGGTCGTCGCCAGCGGCTTCTCGACGAAGACATGGCAACCGGCCTCGAAGGCCCGCACCGCATAGTCGGCATGGCTATCGGAATAGGTGGCGATCGCGGCCACGTCCGGCTTCTCGTCGCGCAACACTTCCTCGAACGAGCGGCGGATGCCGTACTGTCCAAGCCCGTCCGGCAGCGGCACGTCGGAGCGGTTGATCAGCGCGGCGATGTCGAAGCCCGGATTGGTGTGATAGGCCAGCGCATGGCTGCGGCCCATATTGCCAAGGCCGGCGACGACGACACGAAGGGGTTTATCGCTCACGGACTGCTCCACTTTCTTTTGAGAGGGTGTCACCCCGGGCGGGGTGAAGCGCAGCCCTGTGGAGAGTTGGCTGTTACGGCTCACTTGACGGCTCCCGATGTGATGCCGCGGATCAGCTGCCGCGAGAAGATGACATAGAGGATCAGCACCGGCAGGATCGCCAGCGACAGTGCGGCCAGGATCGCGTTCCAGTTGGTGACGAACTGGCCGAGGAAGAGCTGCGCGCCGAGCGTCACCGTCTTGGTCTCTTCCGACGGCGCCAGGATCAGCGGGAACCACAGATCGTTCCAGATCGGGATCATGGTGAAGACGGCGACCGTTGCCATCGCCGGCCGCACCAGCGGCAGGACAAGGCGGAAGAAGATCGTATATTCCGACAGCCCGTCGATACGTCCGGCGTTCTTCAGGTCGTTTGCCACCTGCTTCATGAATTCCGACAGGATGAAGATCGCCAGCGGCAGGCCCTGCGCGGTATAGACCAGGATCAGCGCCGTCAGCGTGTTCACCAGCCCGCTCGCCACCATCAGTTGCAGGATGGCGACGGTGCCGAGCCGGATCGGGATCATGATGCCGAGCGCCAGGTAAAGCCCCATCAGCGTGTTGCCGCGGAAGCGGTATTCCGACAGCGCGAAGGCGGCCATCGCGCCGAACAGAAGCACCAAGAACAGCGAGGCGACAGTGACGACGAGGCTGTTCTGGAAATAGTGGAAGAAATCGCCCTGGCCGAACACGGTGGTGTAGCCGATCAGGTCGAAGGTCTTCGGTGTCGGCGGCGTCAGCGGCGCACCGAAGATGCCCGCGCGCGATTTGAACGAATTCATCACCACCAGGATCACCGGGAACAGCGCGATCACCGTGTAGGTGATAAGGATCGCGTGCGCGCCGATGGTACGGGGAAGCGAATGGGTAGCTGTGCTCATGGCGCGCCTCAGAACTGGTAGCGACGCAGGCGCGTCTGCACGAGGAACAGGTAGACGCAGACGCCGGCGAGGATGATCAGGAACATGATCGTGGCGATCGCCGCGCCCATATTGGGATCGCCGACCTGCAGCTGGAAGCCGAAGAAGGCGCGGTAAAGGAAGGTGCCGAGGATGTCGGTCGAATAGTTCGGCCCGGCGAGCGCGCCCTGCGCGGTGTAGATCAGGTCGAAGGCGTTGAAATTGCCGACGAAGGTCAGGATCGAGATGATGCCGATCGAGGGCAGGATCAGCGGCAGCTTGATCTTCCAGAACTGCGCCATGCCGGTGACGCCGTCGCATTCGGCCGCCTCGATCACCTCGTCGGGAATCGACAGCAGCGCCGCATAGATCAGCATCATCGGGATGCCGACGAACTGCCACACCGACACCAGGCTGAGCGCGGTCAGCGCGTATTGCTCCTTGCCGAGCCAGGGCGTGAAGAAGCTCTTCAAGCCGACAAAATCCATCAGATGCGGTGCCACGCCCCAGATCGGCGACAGGATCAGCTTCCAGGCGAAGCCGACGATGACGAAGGACAGGATCGTCGGCACGAAGATCGCCGTGCGATAGAAGGCGGTGAAGCGCAGCCGGGGGCTGGAAAGCAGCGCTGCCAGCAGGATGCCGATCGGGTTCTGCACCAGCATGTGGATGATGAAGAACCAGACATTGTTCCTGAGCGCATTCCAGAAATTCACCGACCAGTTCGGATCGCCGAACAGCGTGCGGAAATTGTCGAGGCCGACAAACACCTGGGACTGCTCGATGTTGCGGAACAGCGAGAGCTGCAGCGTGCCGAACAGCGGCAGGATCATGAAGGCGGTGTAGACCAGCACCGCCGGCGCCAGGAAGACGCCGACATGCCAGCGTATGGGTCTTTTCGCTCGCGTTTCTGCAGCCATGGTCTCGGTGTCCATGAGTTCGGTTCCCCGCCGTCTCTGGGTTCCAGTTCGGTGATGCTAGCTGATGCCTCGATGCACGGCCTGGCTGTCCCCTCTGGGGGTAAGACAAGGCCAGCGACAGATCGGCTCCGTTTTCCCCGCGAGATCGAGGGTAAGACCGGGAGGCTGCGCCGACAATCGCTATCTAACAGCTGTTCGAATGCCGGCCGGGCATGTTCCCGGCCGGCCCGTTGCCTGAGACTTTACTTCGCCGGCTTGTACCAGCTGTCGAGGCCGTCCTGCAGCTTCTTGGCCGCGGCCTCCGGCGTATCGGTGCCGTTGATCACATTGGCCGATTCAACCCAGGTCTCGTTCTCGAGGTTCGGCGTGCCGCGCGACAGGATCTGGTAGGTCGAGCGGATCGTCGACTTGCACTTGCCGCGCCAGGAGACGAATTCCTGCGCCAGCGGGTCTTCCATCTTCACCGGCGTCGAGTTCAGGCTGAAGAAGCCCGGCAGCGCGTTGGCATAGATGGTGGCGAAGTCCGGCGAAGCGACCCAGGACAGGAACTTCTTGGCCTCTTCCGGATGCTTCGAAGCCGCGTTCAGGCCCATGCCGATATCGGTATGGTCGGAGATGTAGCAGGTATCGCCGGCCTTCTGCACCGGCGGCGGGAAGGCGCCCATCTTGAACTGCGCCTGCGTGTTGAACAGGCCGATCTCCCACGAGCCGGCCGGGTAGATGGCGGCGCGGCCGAGCGTGAACAGGTTCTGGCTGTCCGGGTAGGTCTGGGCCTCGAAGCCGTCGCCCAGATAGGGCTTCCACTTGGCCAGTTCCTTGTAGGGCTCGACCCAGTCGGCATCGGTCAGCTTCTGCTCGCCCTTGATCAGGGCCGCGCGGCCTTCCTCGCCCTTCCAGTAGTTCGGGCCGATATTCTGGTAGCCCATGGTCGCGGCTTCCCAGAGATCCTTGGTGCCCATCGCCATCGGGATGTAGGTGCCGTCGGCCTTGATCTTGTCGAGCACGGCGTAGAACTCTTCGTTGGTGGTCGGCACCTTGAGGCCGAGCTTGTCGAAGGCGTCCTTGTTGTAGATGAAGCCGTGGATGACCGAGGCCATCGGCACGCAGAAGCTCGACTTGCCGTCATCGGTCTGCCAGGCGGCCTTGGCGACGGGCGAGAAGTTCTCCATGCCGGGCAGCGAGGAGATGTCGGCAAGGTTGCCCTTCTTGAACAGCTCGAGCGACTTGTCGAAGGGGCGGCAGGTGATCAGGTCGCCGGCCGAGCCGGCAGCGAGCTTGGCGCCGAGGGCGGCGTCATACTCGGTCGGAGCCGAAGGCGCGAACACCACCTTGATGCCGGGGTTCTTGGCTTCGAAGGCCGGGATCAGCTTGTCCTTCCAGATGGTCAGGTCGTCGCCGCGCCAGCTTTCGATGTTGAGCGTCACGTCCTCGGCCAGAGCCATCCCGGTGGTGCCGAGGATGCCCGTGCCGAGGATGCTTGTGCCGAGCAGAAGGGCCGTCAGTAGTTTGGTCTTCATCTTCAGTCTCCCTGTTGACCTTTTTCAGGTTCGGTTTTGATGAGAACAGGGGCTCAGCGCCCCTTGCTCCCCTCGATCTCGGAAAGCGCCGGCCGAAGTTTTTGGCCGGTTCCTTCCAGTATCTTCTCAGCCGCATCGGCGTTTGCCGCGCCCGCGGCGAGCAGAATGGCGGTCTTGACCACGCCCCCGCTCTTCTCGAGCAAGCGGGCGGCGTCGTCGCGGCTCTTGCCGCTGATGGCCGCGACCATGCGCACGGCGCGGTCGCGCAGCTTGATGTTGTCGGCGGTGAGATTGACCATGTAGCCGTCATGGACATGGCCGAGATGGATGGCGGCAAGCGTCGACAGCATGTTGAGCGCGATCTTCTGCGCGGTGCCCGCGCCCATGCGCGTCGAGCCGGCGATCAGCTCCGGTGGCGTTTCGAGCAGGATGGCGACATCGGCCTGCTTGAACAGCGCGGCGCCCCGGTTGTTGGCGATGGCGATGGTCGCCGCGCCGCGGCTGCGTGCGTCCTGCAGCGCCTGGACCGCATAGGGGGTCGAGCCGCTTGCGGAGATGGCGATCAGGCAGTCGCCCTTGCCGATAGCGGCCGCGGCAACAGCCGACGAAGCTTCCTCGGTGTCGTCCTCGGGGCCGCCTGCCAGCGTACGGAAGGCATTGTCGCCGCCGGCGATCAGGATGGCGATGCGGTCGCGGGCGATGCCGAAGGTGCCAGGCAATTCCAGCGCGTCGGCCACCGCCATCAGGCCGGAACTGCCGGCCGCCGCATAGGCAAGTTTCCCGCCACTCTTCAACTGCTTCGCGATGAGTTCGGCGGCGGCGGCGATCGCCGGAACGGCGCCGTGCACGGCCTTGGCGGCCTCGATCTGGGCGTTGGCCAGGAACGCCAGAATGGCTTCCGGGGCCTGGACATCCAGCCCCTCGGCATTCTGGTGAAGCGCTTCCGTGCGCGTCTCGGCCATCCATTTTCCTCCGACCTGAACGAACAATACCAAAAAAATACCACTTGTCCACACGCATTAACGAATTTCAGGTGGCGGAACTCGCTTGCCGGCAAATTAACGTGATTTTTCAATAAAATACGGCTTAATGTTTTTGAACCGAAATTAACTCTTGGCTATTGGTATTTTATTGGTATTATCCGGCCCCGAGGAGAAATCGCGTGAAATTCGTGCTTGGCATCGATGGCGGCGGCACCAGCTGCAGGGCGGCCCTTGCGACCGTCGACGGCGTTGTCGTCGGCCGCGCCAAGAGCGGCGCCGCCAACATCCGCACCGATCTCACCGGCGCCCGCGCCAACATCATCGAAGCGGCCAGGCAGGCTTTCTTTGCGGCTGGCGCGGATCCGGATTTGATCCCGCAAACACCGGCCATTCTCGGGTTGGCCGGCGCCAATGTCGGCACCTACCGGCAGCAGCTCGAAGCAATCCTGCCGTTCAGCCGGAGCCGTGTCGAAACCGACGCCGAGATCGCGCTCGAGGGCGCGGTCGGCTCCGGTGACGGCGCTATGGCCATCCTGGGCACCGGCACTGCGTATATGGCGCGCAAGGGGGGGAAATCGCGCGCCATCGGCGGCTGGGGTTTCCAGGTCGGCGACCAGGGCAGCGGCGCCCGCATCGGCCGCGACCTGCTGGAACAGACGCTGCTTGCCTATGACGGCATCCGTCCGGGCTCGCCCCTGACCGACGCCATGCTCGCCGTCTTCCGCAACAATCCCGAAGACGTGGTCGAATTCACCACTAACGCCAAGCCCGGCGATTTCGGCGGCTTCGCGCCGAAGGTTTTCGAGCATGCCGAGAAGGGCGATCTTGTCGCCAACTTCATCCTCGCCAAAGCGGTTGCCGATGTCCAGGCTTCGCTCGGCGCGCTCGATCTCGCCGCCGACGCTCCGCTCTGCCTGCTCGGCGGCCTGGCGCCGCTTTACGCGCCGCGCCTTTCGGCGCGTTATCGGGCGCTGCTCAAAGCACCGCTCGACGATGCGCTGGGCGGCGCCGTTCAGATGGCCGCGCGCGTCTTCGCCAATGGTTCGGAGGCCGCCCGATGAGCGCCGCCGACCAGATATTCGCCATGCTGAAACAATCCTCGCAGAGCGGCGCGCCGCTTTATCTGCAACTGCGGAAAAGCATCGAGGAAGCGGTCAATCGCGGCCTGATCGGCCCGGGCGACGCGTTGCCGTCCGAGCGCGACATCGCCAGCAAGGCTGATATCTCGCGCGTCACCGTGCGCAAGGCGGTGCAGGACCTGGTCAAGGGCGGCATCCTCGTCCAGCGCCACGGCTCGGGTACTTTCGTCGCGCCGCGCATGGAGCGCGTCGAGCAGTCGCTGTCGCGGCTCACCTCCTTCACCGAGGATATGGCGCGCCGCGGCATGAGCGTGCGCTCGGTCTGGCTCGACCGCGGCCTCTATGCGCCGTCGCCGGACGAGATGATGGTGCTCGGCCTGTCCTCGACCGAATTGGTGGCCCGCGTCGCGCGCCTGCGCATCGCCGACGACACGCCGCTGGCGATCGAGCGCGCGGCGCTCTCGGCCAGCGTTCTGCCCGATCCCGAAGCGATCGGCTCCTCGCTCTACGCCGCGCTTGGCATGACTGGCAATCGTCCGGTGCGCGCCGTGCAGCGCATCTCGGCCACCAATCTCGGCGATGCCGATGCGCGCCTCCTGGAAGTGCCGCCGAGGGTTGCCGGACTGCAGATCGAGCGCATTTCCTATCTGGCGAGCGGCAAGGTGATCGAGTTCACCCGCTCGGTCTACAGGGGCGACGCCTATGATTTCGTCGCGGAACTCCGGCTGACCGGGCCGGGAGAGGAGATCCGGCCATGAGCGCCACCACCACCCATATGCGGCGCGAGATCGACGAGATCCCGCAAGCCGCCGCCCGCCTTCTCGACGGCTCGGCTTCGGCTTTGGCCGAGGCCGGGCGCGGCCTGCGCGAGCGTGACCCGCAATTTGTCGTCACCGTGGCGCGCGGCTCGTCAGACCATGCCGCGACCTTCATGAAATATGCCGTCGAGCTGACGGCAGGCCTGGCGGTCGCTTCCGTCGGGCCGTCGATCGCTTCCATCTACGGCGCAAAGCTCAGGCTGCGCGGCTCTGCCTGCCTGGCGGTCTCGCAGTCGGGCAAGAGCCCGGACATCGTCGCCATGGCCGAAACGGCAAGGGCCGGCGGCGCGCTCACCGTAGCCATCACCAACACCGCCGACTCGCCGCTCGCGCGGGCTTCCGATTACGCCATCGATATCCTCGCCGGGCCGGAGCGCTCCGTCGCGGCCACCAAGACCTTCGTCAATTCGGCCGTCGCCGGCCTCGCGCTGATGGCGCACGCCACCGACGACCAGGCACTGCTCAAGGCGCTCGCCGGCCTGCCGGCCCATTTCGAGAAGGCGATCGCCTGCGACTGGATGGCGCTCGCCGGCGCCTTGGAGGATCCGCAGTCGCTCTTCATCCTCGGCCGTGGCCCCTCCTTCGCCATCGCCAGCGAGGCGGCACTGAAATTCAAGGAAACCTGCGCCATGCATGCCGAGGCCTACAGCGCGGCGGAAGTCATGCATGGGCCGCTGGCACTGGTCGGACCGGGGTTCCCGGTGCTGGCGCTTGCCGCGCGAGACGCGTCGGAACCCTCGGTCGCCGAGGCGGCTGATGGTCTGACGGCCAAGGGCGCCGCCGCCTTCATCACCTCCGACAAGGCCAAGGCCGCGAGGCTTCTTCCCCATGTCGCTACCGGCCATCCGCTTACCGATCCGCTGCCGCTGATCGTGTCCTTCTACGGCTTCGTCGAAGCCTTCGCGCGTCATCGCGGCCTTGACCCGGACACGCCGCGCAACCTGCGCAAGGTGACGGAAACCGTATGAGCGACCGTTTCGCACTCACCGGCGCCCGCATCTTTGACGGCGCCGACTGGCATGACAACGCCGCCCTTGTCGTCAAGGGCGACTTGGTCGAGGCCATCCTGCCCGCCGGCGCCATTCCGTCCGGCGTTCCGGCGGTCGAGACCGGTGGTGGCCTGCTGGTGCCCGGTTTCGTCGATATCCAGGTCAATGGCGGCGGCGGCGTCATGCTCAACGACCATCCCGACATCGCCTCGATCGAGACGATCTGCCGGGCGCATGCGCCCTTCGGCACCACGGCGCTGCTGGTGACGCTGATCACCGACACGCCGGCGATCACCACCGCGGCGGTCGCTGCGGGCGGCGAGGCGGCCCGGGAAAAGGTGCCGGGCTTCCTCGGCCTGCATCTGGAAGGGCCGCATCTTTCCCTGGCCCGCAAGGGCGCGCATGATCCGGCGCTGATCCGGCCGATGACCGACGCCGACCAGGCCGCGCTCATCGCCGCGCGCCAGGACCTGCCGGTGCTGCTCACCACGATCGCGCCGGAATCGGTCGAACCGGTCCGTGTCACCGCGCTGGCCAAGGCCGGCGTTATCGTGAGCCTCGGCCATAGCGATACAAATTACGCGACGGCCAGCGCCTACGCCGCCGCCGGCGCCACGGTGGTGACGCATCTCTTCAACGCCATGAGCCAGATCGGCAACCGCGAGCCGGGCCTGGCGGGCGCTGCGATCGATACCGGTGGTCTGTATGCCGGCATCATCGCCGACGGCATCCATGTCCATCCGGCGACGATGATCCTCGCGCTGCGCGGCAAGCAGGGGCCGGGCAAGATCGTTCTGGTCACCGACGCCATGGCGACGATCGGCACCGACATGACCTCGTTCACGCTGAACGGCCGCACCATCTACCGCAAGGACGGGAGCCTCAGGCTCGCCGACGGCACGCTGGCCGGCGCCGACCTCGACATGATCTCCGCCATCCGATTCGTTCATCGCGTCATCGGGCTCGATCTCGACGAGGCCTTGCGGATGGCCTCGCTTTATCCGGCTGAGGCAATCGGCCAGGCGCATAGGCTCGGCCGCTTCGCCAACGGGACAGCTGCCGACATTGTTGGGCTGTCGGAGCATCTGGATTTGAGGAACGTCTGGATCGGTGGTGAGAAGGTGTTTACGGCCAACGGACGATTGCAACTTTAAGTAAAACCAAAAGAGTGGATTTGCGTCGACCGATCTGATTTGAAGTTCACGTCCGGCGATGAGAAATCGCTTCGCCGAAGCCAACCTCCAATAAGATCGATCCTATTTTCCTCTTCAGGCGTCAGCCGCGAATATTTCCACAGTTTGTGTCTATGGGCGTCAACCGTCATCGGATCGCAGGCCCACTGCTCCAGAAGTAGGTTCTGAAGATGCCGGCGAGGGGGCCTTATCCATCGACCTTGGGCAATCCAAGCCTTCGCACTCTCAGAAGACAGAGAAGATTTAACCGCGGAGGAGCAACCCCAAGAGATAACGAGTTCCGATAGGCGCCGGCAGACATGCTTGTCAGCCAGCTCACCTAGGCTTGGGGCGATGTAATACTGGGCACGATAGCCACCCGCGCCATTGTGGAACAAATCAACCGCTCTGGCTTCACATTGCAACCGTATCCTGTATCGGATGAGGGAGTGCTTGGCCTGAGTGCCTTGCGAATGACAGTTGAATTCGCCCCTCGCTTTTGAGCGCTGCGCGCCGGATATAATCTGTTCAACGATTTGCTCGAAGGAGTGCGAATACAGTTCTTGGCGACGTAGCGGCCCTATTCTGTTCGACATTAGCCAGGCTGAAGATGGAACGATCGCAAACATCAGGGCACAATAAACCTCACGACGGTTTGTAGATATCCTTGTACGCCTCCCGCAGCAGGTTCTTCTGCACCTTGCCCATCGTATTGCGCGGCAGTTCGTCGACGAAAATCACCTGCTTCGGATGCTTGTATTTCGCCAGCCGGCCGGCGATGGCGGCAGCTATGTCGGCCGCTTCAATCGCCGATCCCGGCTTGCGCACCACCACGGCCGTGACACCTTCGCCGAAATCGGGATGCGCGACGCCGATCACTGCGCTTTCGCTGACGCCGTCGAGCGCGTCGATCTCGCTCTCGATCTCCTTCGGATAGACATTGTAGCCGCCGGAGATGATCAGGTCCTTGCCGCGCCCGACGATGTGGACATAGCCGTCGGCGTCGATCAGGCCGAGGTCGCCGGTGATGAAGAAGCCGTCGTCGCGGAACTCGGCCTTGGTCTTCTCGGGCATGCGCCAATAGCCGGCAAACACGTTCGGTCCCTTGACCTCGATCATGCCGATCTCGCCCTGTGCGAGCGGCCTGGCCGTCTCGAGATCGGTGACGCGCAATGAAACGCCGGGCAGGGGGAAGCCGACGGTGCCAGCGCGCCGCTCGCCGTCATAGGGGTTCGATGTGTTCATGTTGGTCTCGGTCATGCCGTAGCGCTCGAGGATGGCGTGGCCGGTGCGCTCGCGCCAGGCCTTGTGCGTCTCGGCGAGCAGCGGCGCCGAGCCGGAGATGAACACCCGGATCGTCTTCGCAGCCTCGCGCGTCAGCCCCTCCTGCTGCAGCAGCCGCACATAGAAGGTCGGTACGCCCATCAAGGCCGTCGCGCGCGGCATCAGCGACAGGATGCGCGCGGGATCGAATTTCTGCTCGAACAACATTGTCGCGCCAGCCATCAGGACGACGTTGGTGGCGACGAACAGGCCGTGCGTGTGGAAGATCGGCAGCGCGTGGATCAGCACGTCGTCGGCGCCGAAGCGCCACTGCTCGACCAGCACGCGGGCGTTGGACGCAAGGTTCTCGTGGCTGAGCATCGCGCCCTTTGAGCGGCCGGTCGTGCCGGAGGTGTAGAGGATGGCGGCAAGATCGTCCGGCCCGCGCGCGAGGTCGCTGAACTGCGTCGCCTGCCGCGAAGCCTGGCTGGCCAGCGTTCCCTGTCCGTCGCGGCCGAGCGTGAGCACCGCGGCGCCGATCGACGCGGCAAGCGGCTCGACGCCGGCAAGACGGTCCGGATCGCACGCGATCAGCCTCGGCTCGGCGTCGCGGATGAAATAATCGAGCTCGGGCAGCGTGTAGGCCGTGTTGAGCGGCAGGAAGATCGCACCGGCGCGCAACGAGGCGAGATAGAGCAGCGCCGCCTCCGGGCTCTTCTCGACCTGGACCGCGACGCGGTCGCCCGGCTCGACGCCGGCCTGCGTCAGCGCATGCGCCAGTTGCGCCGACTTCGCCAGCATGTCGCCATAGCTGATCGAACGGCCGTCATCCGTCTCCATCAGCAGCCGGTCGGGAGCCGGCATGCGGGAACGGAACGCGTCGAACAGATGATTGGTCATGCAGGGTTCCTCAGGCGCGGACGCCGAATGGCACATGCGTCGCGCTCGCCTGAGCGAATAGCAGATTTGGCCGCCGGAGCAAAAAGACCGTGGGCGGTTTCCGTCGCTATCTGCGGCGCGCCTTGGCAACGCCAGCCCTCGGATCATAGCCCTGGGCGAAGCGTTCCATGCACATCGCGGCGGTGAGGCGGTAATGGTTGAGAAGCGCCTCGACGGCGCCATCGGCGTCGCCGTCCAGGGTGCGCTCGGCGATGATGCGGTGCTCGCCGAGATCGTCGCGGCCCATGCCCGGCCCATTTTGCGAGATCAGCCGGTAACGCGAGGCCTGGTCGGAAAGCTGTTCGCAGAAGCCGATCAGCCAGTGCGAGCGGCAAGCCGCGATCAGCGCCCGATGAAAGGCGCGATGTAGCTTCTCCCATTCCGGGTCGTTGGTCGAGGGATCCTCCGGCAGGCGACGCTCGGCGCGGGCCAGGCGGTGGCGGGCCAGCACCAGCTGTTCTTCCCATTCGGCCGTGCGGTGCGCAATGGATTCGCGCAGCGC
>NZ_RZSB01000249.1:0-7686 GCF_004023285.1 Mesorhizobium sp. M2A.F.Ca.ET.067.02.1.1 | reverse complement strand
TTGCTGCTGGACCCGCCGGCCTCGCCGGCGGGTCCGTTCGAAGGCGGTCAGTTGCTCGGGGGGAAAACGCGGGCGATAACCTTCTTCGCCTCGGGACTGTCGACCTTGTCGGCGGTGACCAATGGCATCACCAGAGCCAGATCCTGGGTCACCTTGCCTCCCGTCAGGGCGTTGTAGACTTGCTGGGTGCCGTCGATTCCTTGGCCGACCGCTTCCTGGAAGAAGATGCCCTGGATCGCCCCCTTCTTCAGCAGCGCAATGGTGGTGGGCGAGCCATCGGCGACGGTGATGCCAACTTTGCCGGTGAGGCCTCGGGTCTCGACCACCTTTGCGGCACCGCTCCCGGCCTCATCATACATGCCGTAGATTGCCTTGACGTCGGGATGTGCAGTCAGCAGGTCGTTTGCCTGAGTGACAGCCTCATTGATGGTCAGGCCCCGGGTTTCAAGCATCTGGACCAAGTCGCAGCCGTCCGCCGCGAACGCCTCCTTGGCGCCCTTGAGATACTTCTGCGCATTCTCCCGGTCCTGCGGCAGCGACAGCATGCCTACCTTGTTGCCGCCGCGCTCCTTGGCGAGATCGCAGGTGAATTTCCCTTGCGCCTTGCCGGTCTCATAATTGTTTGCGGTGACAGAAGATGTGTAGTTGGTTAGTCCCGGCTGCGGACCGATGCCGGCGAAGGCGATCGGCACCTTCTGCTTTTCCAGATAATCGAGCAGCGGCGGCGTCGATGTCGAACTGACCGGACCGATCACGATTGCCGCGACCCCCTTTGTCACGGCCGTCCGCGCATTGTCCATCTGCTTGGCGGGTGAGTTCTCAGAGGTGTACTCGACATAGTCCATGCCGAGCTCCTTGGCCTTCTCCTTCACGCCGTAGCCGACCCATTGCCAGTAGGAGATGTCCAGCGAGGGCGCGATATAGGCGACGGTCTTCTTGTCCTCGGCATATGATGCGCTGGACAAGGCGGACGCCGCCAGTGCTGCAATTAGGATGCTCTTCAACTTCATCTTGGTTCCTCCCATTGATGATCTAGAGTCGGTTCTTGTTGCTGAAGCGGTCGATCAGGACCGCAAGCAGGATCGCAGCGCCGGTGACGGAGCCTTGCCAGAAGCTGTTGACGCCGATGAGGTTCACGCCGTTCTGGATGCAGGTGATCATCAGCGCGCCGAGCACCGCGCCGATCGCGCTGCCGGTTCCGCCAAAGAGGCTGGCACCGCCGATGACGACCGCGGCAATCGCCTGCAGCATCAGGCTGGCGCCGGCCGTTGCCTCGGCATTGAGGATGTAGCTCGCCGTCAGCAGCCCGGCGAACGAGGCGAGCAGGCCGGAAATGACATAGGCGGCGAATTTGATGCGAAGCACGGGAATGCCGAGCAGCCGGGCTGCGGTCGCCGACGACCCGACGGCATAGAACCAGCGACCCAGCACGACCTTGCGCAGCACATATTCCAGCAAGACCATCAGGACGATGCAGAACAGAAGATGATTGGGGATGCCGGGGACGATCTCGCCGGAATTCAGCAGCCAGAAATCCGGCGCACTGATCGGCATCGAGCGACCCTTGGTGACGATGAAGGCCAGGCTGCCCGCCACCGCATAAGTGATGAGGGTGACAACGAAAGGAGCGAGCCTGACGACAGTGACGAGAAACCCGTTGATCGCTCCGAATACCAGCCCCACGGCCAAGCCTGCCAGGCTGGCGGTAAGATCGTCGGCTCCCTTGGCCATTGCCAACGCCGTGACCATTCCAGTCAGCGAGAACACCGAGCCGACCGAAAGATCGATGCCGCCGGTGACCACGACCAAGAAGACGCCGAGCGACATGATGATGAGCGGCGCAGCGGCCTGGATGATGTTTTGGACGTTGCCCATGCTGAGCGCCGCGGGGACGAATATTCCCACCGCCAGCAACAGGACGACAATCGCGCCGGCGATTGCGGCCTCGGTGCGGTAGGACATAAGAATCCCGGGAGCGCAGGTCCTGGCGGCCCGAGCCTTCTTGGCCGTCGCGGCGCCGTTGGTTGCGTCGGTCATGCTGCCATCCCCGTCAGCTCGGCGAGCCCGTCTTCGGTGAAGCGCTCGTCCGGCAGAAACCCCTTCGGGCGCCCCTCGGTGTCGAAGGCGAAGATCACATCGCACAGCTCGAGCAGCTCGACGTTCTCGGTCGACCACCAGACAATGATTGCTCCCGTATCCGCCATCTCGCGGATCAGCGCGTAGATATCGTGCTTGGTGCCAATGTCGACGCCGCGCGTCGGCTCTTCCAGCACCACCATGCGCAGCGGCAATCCGAGCCAGCGCGCAACAATCAGCTTCTGCTGGTTGCCGCCGGACAGCGACGCCGGAAGGTCCCAGATCGAGCCCGCCTTCAACTTGAGCGCCGAAACCAGACCGGAACATTCCTGCCGTTCGGCGGCGCCGACGATCCGCCGGTTGTCGCGAACCCTGCGCGCGGCAAGCACGTTGTCGACGATCGGAAGCTGCGAAAGGATGCCCTTCGCTGCCCGGTCACCCGAGACGAAGCCGATGCCCGCGCGCGCCGCCGCGGCCGGGGAGGGGAAGCCATCTGCGAGACCCTCGCCGGAGAGGCGCCAGCCGGCGCCCTTTCCCGCGCCGACGAGGGGATCGATCAGGCCCGTCGGACCCGCCGGTGCGCCGGCCAGCCCCAAGATGGTGCCGGGCCAGATTTCCAAAATGGCGCCGTCGGGCCCCAGCAACTCCACCGGGGTACCCTCTCGGCTGCGCTCCCGCCGCTTGAGCTGCGCGCCGGAACGGTGGGTCGATTGCCCCATCTGCTGGATGATCTCGGCGTCGCTCAGCGAGGCAAGCGGCGTCCCATTCGCCACGGTGATGCCGTCCCGCAGGATGGTGCAAACGTCGCAGAGTTCGCGGATTTCCCGCATCCTGTGCGAGACGAATACGATTCCGATACCCTCGTCTCGCGCCAAACGCTTCAGCACGGAGAAAAGCTTGGCCGTCTCGCCCGCGGTCAGGTTGGCGGTGGGCTCGTCGAGAAGCAGCACTTCGGCGCCTGTTGAAAGCGCGCGAGCGATCTCCACGATTTGCCCTTCATGCAGGGACAATTTGGCCGCCGTGAGGTCCACGATCTCCTCGCCGATCGCCGTATCGATCAGGCGCAGCGCATTGAGGGCGATGTCGTGCATGCGGCGGCGGCTGCTCTGCGACAGGCCGGACTTCGCATGCACGATACCGATGTTCTCCGCGACCGACAGTTCGGGCAGCAGCGCCAGCTCCTGATGCACCACCGCTATGATCGGGCCGCCCCGGCCGGGCTTCTCCGACATGAAGACGACATCGCCGGCGTCGCGGGACGTAAGGCCTGTGATGATGCGGATCAGGGTGCTCTTGCCGGCGCCGTTGCCGCCCAGCAGCGCATGTATTTCGCCTGCCCGGACCTGAAAGCTCACGCCGCGCAGGACGCGGGTTGCGCCGTAGCTCTTCTCGACATTGGCAGCGTCGATCAGAGGCGTCCTGGTCGATGCCTGTGCGGCCGCGCTCACATTGCCGGCGACGCCCAGGCCCTGGGCCGTTTCCATCCTGCATCTCCTCCCGAGATCGCAGGGATGATGCGACCGATTGACATTCGGCTCAATTCTCGTTTCTTAACATTCTGTGTAGCTGAACTTAACTGACGAGCACGATATGTCGGACATCAAGTTCAAGTCGATGGCGCATTTCGAAGCCGTTGCGCGCCTCGGCGGCGTGGCGAAAGCGGCGCAGGAATTGCAGGTGACGCCTTCGGCCGTCAGCCAGCAACTGCGCTTGCTCGAGCACCAGTTGGGCGTGCGGCTGTTCCAGCGCGAAAAGCGCCACCTTTCCCTGACGATCGACGGGGAGCGGCTCTACCAGACCACCACGCAAGCCTTCGAGTCCATCCGCGAGGTTCGAAACGCCATCGTTCGCCAGCGCGAAAGCTTTCAGCTCAGCCTCCGGGTCAGTCCCTCCTTTGGCGAGAAATGGCTGGCGCCACGTTTAGCTGAATTCAGCAAGGACTACCCGACCTGGAATTTGCGCGTCGACGCGACACCCAATTTCTCGGATTTCGAAACCGAGGTCATCGATCTCGATCTTCGCTACGGCGACGGGGGCTGGGCCGGCCTCTATTCGGACTGCGTGGTCAACGACCTGATCCTGCCCATGTGCTCGGCTTCGTATCTCACAGAACTGCAGAGGCTTTCATCCGATCCGCGCGAGCAGTTGCGCCAGGCAAGACTGATCGACAGCGTCAAGGCCTATTTCCGCTGGGATTACTGGCTGCCGCGTAACGGTGTCCAGGGCGCGCGCATGACCTATCCCTATCGTTTCGACCGCTCCTCGATGTCGGTTCAGCTGGCGAAGGATGGAGCGGGCGTGGTTCTGGAAAGCACGTCAATTGCGTTCGAGGACCTTGTTTCGGGCGCTTTGGTGCCCGTCTCGACCCAGTTCGACGTGATAGAGTTCCCCGGATACTGGCTTGTCTGTCCTTCGCGGCATATGAACCGGCGCGCGGTGCGCCTGTTTTCGGAATGGGTGTCGCGGGTCGGCAGGCGCGACACAGACCGCGCTCGGGATTTTATGTCCGAGTTTGGGCTGCGCATATCGTTTGAACGACGGCCTCATTTCGGATTGCGGGATGACAAGCCCGCCGCGATGGCTTGAACAAGAATATCTGGCGCTCTTGCTGGATTCCACGCTCCAAACAAGCCAGTTCGCGACATAGGTTGAATAAAGTTGCCTGGGGATTGGAAGCGCCGATCTCGCTTGTTTTGTTTTCGACCAGACTATGTGGGCGATCCATTTCTTCCAACGTCGTGAGCTGCTCGGCTCAGTGCAACCGTACCCCCTTGCAAGCTGTGGCCTTGAGACCCTCCTGGCTGCTCAGGACCTAACGCTGAACACCTCCGACCACACCTACAGATTCTCGTTGCGCACTGCGGAGTTCCTCGACAACGCAAACAGGCCTCCCAAGTCCCTGCGAGGTGGATTTGGCTAGCGACCTGGCTTGCAAATCACATCCAGGCGCGCTAGTGTATGCAGAATTCAGTACGCAATCGAAGGCTGACACACGGGCATGACATCTCAGACGGTCGCCTCAACTTCGAAAGATGAGCAAAATCCAGGAGACCGGCCAAGTGTGGATGCCGACACCTTTCGTGGCATATTCGGTGGGTTTCCCAGTGGCGTAACCATCGTGTCGGCAACCGACTCCGGTGGAGCACCGGTCGGGTTGACCGTCAGTGCAGTGATGTCCCTGTCGCTGAGCCCCCCGCAGCTGGTCATATGTCTGCAATCGTCAAAATACACGCTTCAGGTCATCCGGGCCCAGAAGCGTTTCGCCGTCAATTTTCTGGCCAGTGATCAATCGTGGATCTCAGATCAGTTCGCGTTCGGTCAAGGCGATAAGTTCGGCGGCATAGATTGGGCTTATGGCGAAACCACGGGTGCTCCCGTGATCAAGGACGTGCGTGCATATGCGGAATGTCAGGTGGATTCCCTGATTGAATCTGGCGACCATACGATTGTCGTTGGACGCCTGGTCGCCGGCGGCACAGCCGATGCTTCTCCTTTGGTTTATCACGCTCGCAATTACGCTTTACTTTCGGCCCACCCTGGAAGCTCTCGCACGGCACCTTCGGACCGCCCAAACAACAAGTAGGCGCACAATCGCGGCATTGCATCGAAGCTGAGGCACAGGTTTTGCCAAACCACGGATTTGAACGACCGTCGGCTTTCATGACGTACATGGCGCCGCCGTCGTTTAGGTAGGGAGCACTGATTACCGTGCAGGAACTTGAAAAGAGTGCAGCGGTTGGCGTGCCGGCTTACGCGATGGTCAAGAAGCTGATCGTTGACAGCAATTTGCGACCGGGTGAACTGATCTCCGAAAGCGACCTTGCAGAGCGTCTAGACATCGGCGAACCGCTGATCAGGGCGGCGGTGGAGCGATTGGTAGAAGATGGTTTGGTCAATCATGTAGACGCGAAGTTCCTGCAGGTGGCTGCGCTCGATAGAAAATACATCGACGATGTCTACCAGGTTACCAAGGCCCTCGAGATACAAGTCGCGGTACAGTCGATAGACCACATACCGGCAGACGCGATCGAGGAGTTCGCGATGGTGCTCGAAAATATCCGACCGGACGTGGAAGCGGGTAATCCATATCCGGTTCGCGAGGCCTATGAGCATCTGCAGCGCATGTTCCTGACGTACTGCGAGAACGATCTTATCTGCTTGATACTTGGACGGCTGCAGGATCATCTGACCCGCGTAAGGCTGGCCAGTCGCGCTACCGATGACCGCCAATGGCTGCACATAGAATATTGGGTCATGAAGGACGAACTCGATGCGCTTCGTGCGCGCGACGTCAACAGGCTGACCACAACGCTTTCCGCGCACATGGACATGTTCCGGCGCTGGATACTCCAAAGCTGGATCTCACCCGATCAAGCCGAGAAAGGATGACGGTTTCTCGCAAGGCAAAACCGCCGTCAACCCAAAGGTCCGGCCAGTCACGAATCCTCCCTCATCGCTTAAGATATCCTCGGCGTCGTTTCCTTCCTGGTTCACATGGTCGAGCTGTAAGGGATCTTCATCGAATTAGGAGCCAAGTCTCGACGCCATCCGAACCACAGGCGGTCTCTTGGGGAAACGCTCACAACTCGAATGGAACGAACACGCTTCCGGCCCCGGCCGACCGCAGCGCAGTGAACATGAAGCCAACGCCCCTTGCCCCGTCGTGAACGGTGGGGAAGTCTCCATTGTCGGGCGTGTTTCGACCTTCCGAAATTGCCCGCGCCACCGCTGAATAAATGTTGGCGAACGCCTCGAGATAACCTTCGGGATGGCCGGCAGGAATTCTGGAGGCTGCTTTCGCTCCGGCGCTGACGCCCGCGCCGCCGCGGGCAAAGACAACCGGCTGCTGCCCGGATGCCGTAAAGGTGAGTTGTTCGGGATGCTCTTGGTGCCAGGTGATCGCGGCATCGGATCCGAACACACGCAGTGCAAGCCCATTTGGACAGCCGTGAGCTATCGAGGTGGTCCAAAGGGCTCCACGGGCTCCACCTTCGAAGCGCAGCAACATGTTGACATGGTCGTCGAGCGGATTGCGCAAGCTGGCCAAATCCGCAGCCAGCGCTTCTACACGTAGCCCGCTGACATATTCGGCCAGATGGAATGCATGCGTCCCAAGCGACGCCACCACACCGAGCGCTCCTGCCTTGGTCTGGTCGTGCTGCCATTCCTTTTTGCCAAAGGCCTGCGTCTGGTACTGATGCGCATATTCCACCTGGACGGATAGGACCTGGCCCAGCCTGCCCCCGGCAATCATGTCCCTTGCCATTCGCACCATGGGATAGCCCGAATAGGTGTATGTTATTGCAAGCAATCGGCCAGTCTCGGCCACCCTTGCGCTCAGGGCGCGGGCATGCTCGCGGTTCACTACTAGCGGCTTGTCGCAGATTACGTGTATGCCCTTGGCAAGAAACGCATCGGCGATTTCATAGTGGGTTTCGTTGAACGTACAGATCGTGACGGCGTCGATGCCGTCTGGGCGCTCAGCCTCGCGTGCAGCCATTTCAGTGTGGTCTGCATAGGCTCTTTGCGGGTCGATGAAGAGGTCTCGCGCGACCTGTCTGGTCCGCTCCGGGTTGCGGGAGAAGACGCCCGCAACCAGCTCCCAACGAC
>NZ_RZSB01000248.1:0-7721 GCF_004023285.1 Mesorhizobium sp. M2A.F.Ca.ET.067.02.1.1 | reverse complement strand
GTGGTGGACTACGTCTACCGCATCGACGCGTTGCCGGCGGCCGGCACGGAAAAGACCGCGTCAGCTTACGCCCGCGTCGCCGGCGGCGGTTTCAACATGATGGTCGCCGCAAGCCGCACCGGCATGAAGGTGGTGTTCGGCGGCCAGCTCGGCACCGGGCCGGACGGAGACTTCCTGCGCGCCGCCTTCGCCGCCGAAGGCATCGAGACGCTGACGCCGCCGTCGACCTCGATGGACAGCGGCAATTGCGTGGCCATGATCAGCGGCGATGCGGAGCGCACTTTCGTCTCCTGGCCGGGCGCCGAGAGCCGGCTGACGTTCGACATGATGAAGCCGGTCCAAGTCCTTTCGGGCGACTGGGTTTTCACCTCGGGCTACACACTGAGCTATCCCGGCAGCCGCGATGCGCTTGTCGACTGGATCGAGGCGCTGCCGGCCGGCGTTCCTTTCGTCTTCGATCCGACGCCGGTGATCGCCGATATTCCGCGCCCGATCCTGGACAGGGTGCTGGCGCGCGCGACCTGGCTGAGCTGCAACACCAATGAGGCCGCCGAGATTGCCGGCGCCGGCGATGCGCAGACCGTCGCCATCCGGTTGCTCGCCGAGCATTGCCCCAGCGCCGAGGGTGTCGTCATCCGCGCCGGCGCGCATGGCTGCCTGGTGCGCATGGCCGATGGCGGCACCCGCGCGGTGCCGGGTTTCGAGGTGGAAGCCGTCGACACGAACGGGGCCGGCGACACGCATATCGGCGCCTTCGTCAGTGGCCTTTCGCGCGGCATGTCGCCTTGCGAGGCGGCTCGCTACGCGAATGCCGCCGCCGCGCTTTCGGTCACCCGCCATGGCGGGTCCTCGGCGCCGACCGACATGGAGATCCAGGAGTTCCTGACCGAGCGCGGCGAAGCGATGACCGCGCCTGGCCGGGCGGAAGCGACTGCAACTTAACAAACCGTCAACCGGGCAAACAATGAGAGGAAAAGAACATGCGCATGCCCAGACTGACCGCTTTTCTGACGGCCACCGCCGTCTTCGTCTCCGCTTTCACGCTGGCAGCACAGGCCGCTGAGGAAGTGCATGTGCTCAACTGGAAAGGTTACGGCGCCGACGAGCCGTGGGCGGTCGCCAATTTCGAGAAGGCGACCGGCTTCAAGGTGGTCAATGACTTCTTCAACTCCGAACAGGAGATGCTGACCAAGATCCGCACCAATCCCGGCCTCTATGACGTCGTCATGATCAACGCCGCCTTCAACGACCAGGCGATGGCCGGCAAGCTGATCCAGCCGATCGACGTCTCGAAACTCTCCAACTATGCCGACATCGCCAAGGACAAGGCCGGCTCGCCGATGCTCAACCATGACGGCAAGGTCTATGGCGTGCCGTGGGTGTGGGGCCTGACGGCTCTGGCCATCAACGAAAAGTCCTTCGAAAAGCCGCCGACAAGCATCGCCGAAATGTGGGACCCGGCGCATAAGGGCCGCGTCATCATCCGCGACGACGCCGTCGAGGCGGTGCAGTTCGGCGCGATCGCGTCGGGTCAGAACATCAACGACATCAAGGATATGGACGCGGTCAAGGCGAAGCTCACCTCGCTGATGCCCCAAATCAAGACGTTCTGGAGCTCGGAGAACGACTGGAACCAGATGGTCGCCTCCAACCAGATCGACATCGGCACCTATTGGAGCGGCTCGGCCGACCGTGCCAAGACGCATTTCAAGCTGCCGGTCTCCCTTGTCATCCCGCAAGAGGGCGCCGTCGCCTGGCTCGACGCCTTCTCGATTCCCGTCGGCTCGAAAAACGTCGCCGGCGCCGAGGCCTTCATCAACTACATGATCGATCCGAAGTTCTACGTCGAATGGGTCACCAAGGTCGGCGCGCCGGTTTCGGCCAACACCAAGGCGGTCGACGCGCTGCCGGAGGATGCGTTCAACCGCAAGGTCATGGGCAGCCCGGATGTCGCCAAGCGCATCCAGTTCCAGGCGCCGGTCACCGACGAGCAGCGCGAGAAGTATCTGGCGCTGTGGCAGGAGCTGAAGGTCAACGTGAAGTAAGGCGTCATTCGGGGAGGAGAGGCAATGGCTGACCAGCTTGCGATCGGTTCGCGCCGCGGACTGAAGCCGGCGCTGCCGCTTCTCCTACCCGCCTATCTGTGGCTGACGGTGGCGATCTTCCTGCCGCTGTCGGCCATGGTCTTCTTCTCCTTCATGACCGACCTGCCGCTGGCCGGAAAGGAATGGTCGTTCACGCTCGGCAATTACGCCGCCTTCTTCTCGCAGAGCCTCTACTCGACGCTTCTGTTCGCCTCGCTGCGGCTCGGGCTCGAAGTCACGCTGTGGTGCGTGGTCATCGGCTATCCGGCGGCCTATGTGCTGGCCAAGGTGCTCAAAGGGCGCAGCCGCGAAGCGATCTTCCTGCTCGTCATCCTGCCCTTCTGGTCGAACGGGCTGGTGCGCATCTTCTCCTGGGCCATGGTGCTGCGCGAAGGCGGCATTCTCGACACGGCGCTCAACGCGGTGCTGCCGTTCAAGATCAACATCGATCTCATGTATTCCTATCCGGCCGTCATCATCGGCCTGGTGCACTCTTATGTGCCCTACATGGTGCTGACCTGCTATCTCACGCTGCAGGCGATCGACGACTCGCTGATCGAGGCCGGCCGCTCGCTCGGCGCGTCGCGGCGGCAGGTGCTGTGGCGGGTGATCATCCCGCTGTCGATGCCTGGGCTGATCGCGGGAGCGGCGCTGATCTTCGTGCCGGTGGTCGGCTCCTTCATGGAGCCGCGCATCCTCGGTGGGCGCACCGGCACCTTCTACGGCACGGTCATCGAGGATCAGTTCGTCGCCGTGTTCAACTGGCCGCTGGGCGCCGCGCTCTCCTTCATCCTGCTCGCGGTCGTGCTGATCATCCTGGCGCTGGCCGCGCCCGTCCTGCGGAGGGCCGGCTGATGGCGACGACGCGCATCCTCGAATGGCTCGGGCGTTTCTACATCGTGCTTTTGCTCGGCTTCCTCTATCTGCCGATCATCATCATGGCGGCGATGTCCTTCAACGCCTCGCCCTTCTACCAATTGCCGTTCGAGTGGACGACGGACTGGTACGCCTCGCTCTGGCAGAACGACCAGCTGATCGCGGCGACCTGGAACAGCATCGAGATCGCAATCATCACCACTTTGATCTCGACGGTGCTCGGCTCGATGGCTTCGCTCGCGCTCTATCGCTACGACTTCCGTGGCAAGAAAGTCCTGCAGGCGCTGCTCTTCCCGCCGATCGCCATTCCATGGCTGATCACCGGCACGGCGATGCTGATCTTCTTCTTCGGCGTGGGAATCGGCCGCGGGCTCATCGCCATCCTGCTCGGCCATGTCGCGCTGGCGCTGCCCTATGTGATCGTCGTTGTGTCGGCCCGGCTGCAGACCTTCGCGCCGGAACTGGAGGAGGCGGCGCGCTCGCTCGGCGCCAATCAATGGCAGGTGACCATGCGCGTGACCTTGCCCTGGATCATGCCGGGCGTGATCGCCGGCGGGCTGTTCGCTTTCGCCGTGTCGTTCGACCAGTTCGTCGTCTCCTACTTCCTGTCGACGCCCGGCCAAACGACGCTGCCGGTCGAGATCTACGCCGCAATCCGCAAGGGTTTCACGCCCGAGATCAATGCGGTCTCGACGATCATCATCGTCGTGTCGATGGCGCTGATGCTGCTTACGGCGCGCTTCTTCAAATTCGGCGGAGAGAAATAATGGCTGGCGTCCAGGTCGCGAACGTCTCCCGCAGTTTCGGCGCGCACAAGGCGTTGGATAACGTCTCGATCGATTTCGCTGATGGCGGCTTCTATGCGCTGCTCGGACCGTCCGGCAGCGGCAAGACCACGCTGCTGCGCCAGATCGCCGGCTTCGATTTTCCCGATAGCGGCCGCATCGCCATCGGCGGCGAAAGCGTCGAGCGCGTGCCGGTCGAGAAACGCCGCATCGGCATGGTGTTCCAAAACTATGCGCTGTTCCCGAATATGAGCGTCGCCGACAATGTCGCCTTCGGCCTCTCGGTGCGCGGCGAGCCGAAGGCGACGATCGCTAAGGAAGTGCAGCGCGCGCTCGATCTCGTGCAGCTCGGCAAGCTCGGCGGGCGCAAGCCGCACCAGCTTTCCGGCGGCCAGCGCCAACGCGTGGCGCTGGCGCGCGCCATCGTCACCAAGCCGCGCGTGCTCCTGCTCGACGAGCCGCTCGGCGCGTTGGACAAGGCGCTGCGCGTCGACATGCAGATCGAGCTGAAGCGCATTCAGCGCGAGATCGGCATCACCACCATCTTCGTCACCCACGACCAGGAAGAGGCGCTGACGATGAGCGACCGCATCGGCATATTGCGTGACGGCCGGCTGGTGCAGGAAGGACCGCCGGAAGAGATCTACGACAGGCCGCAAAGCGAGTTCGCCGCGACCTTCCTCGGCGACGCCAACATCTTTCGCGGCAATGCCACCGGCTCCGGGATCAAGCTGCCCGACGGCACGACGATCGCGGCTTCGACAGGCGCCTCGGTGCCGGCCGGCGCCAAGGCGAGCTGCGCGGTCCGGCCGGAACGCATCCGGATTTCGACCGGTGCGGCAAAGCCCGATCCAGTCGGTGCCAACATGCTCACTGGGCAGGTCTCGAAGCGCATCTTCGCCGGCAACAACAGCACCTATTTCGTCGACCGCGATGGCCAGACGCTGAAGGTGATCGTCCAGAACACCGGCGCCGAAAGGTTGGCTGAAGGTCAGCCGGTCGTGCTTAGCTGGTCGCCGGACAGCACGGTGCTGATCGCGGCCGCTTGATAGCGCTGATGGGAAATGATGGCGCTGGCCTTGGCTGACGCCCGGACCATCGCGTTATATCCAGTCCTCGATGGGAGGAATGGATGGCGAGCACGGGTTTCGAGCCGGACGTAAAGGTCCGGGTCAAGGACTACCGGATCGGCTGCATCGGCGCCGGCATGATCATGGCCGAATGCCATCTCGCCGCCTATGCGCAGGCCGGCTTTCCGGTGGTGGCGATCGCTTCCCGGACCAAGGCGAATGCCGCGAAGGTGGCGGATCGCTGGCATATCCCGACCGTCCACGACACGCCGGAGCAATTGATCGAGGACAGCCAAGTCGAGATCGTCGACCTCGCTTTTCCTCCCGACCAGCAGCCGGCGCTGATCCGCCATGCGCTCAAGCAGCCGCATATCAAGGCGATCCTGGCGCAGAAGCCGCTGGCGCTTTCGGTCGAGGAAGCGGTGAGGCTGCACGACGAGGCGGTTGCCTCCGGCAAGATCCTCTCGGTCAACCAGAACATGCGCTACGACCAGTCGATGCGCGTTCTGAAGCAGATCATCGACAGCGGCGCGCTTGGCGAGATCGTCTTTGCCGTGATCGACATGCACGCGATCCCGCATTGGCAGACCTTCCTGGCCGGTTACGACCGGCTGACGCTCGCCAATATGAGCGTGCATCATCTCGACGTGCTGCGTTTCCTGTTTGGCGATCCGGACGAGATCACCACGCTGACGCGCAAGGACCCGCGCACGAAATTCGACCATTCCGACGGGATCACGGTGTCGACGTTGCGCTTTCCTTCCGGCGTGCTCGCTGTATCGCTGGAGGATGTCTGGTCCGGTCCGCGCCAGGAAGGCTACGACGACGACCAGCACATCGCCTGGCGCGTCGACGGCACCAAGGGCGTTGCCAAGGGCACGATCGGCTGGCCGAAGGGCGTCGCCTCGACGCTGACCTATGCCTCGACCGAGACGACGGGCGGGAAATGGGTCAGCCCAAGCTGGGAGACGATGTGGTTCCCGCACGCCTTCATTGGCGTCATGGAGCAACTGGAATATGCCTTGAAGACCGGCACGTCGCCGGCGCTGTCGGTTGCCGACAACGTCAGAACCATGGCGCTGGTCGAGGCCGGCTACCGGTCCATGGCCGAGGGCCGTACCGTCAAGCTGTCCGAAATCCGCGTCGACTGAGGCAGCCGAAAGACGCGGCAACTGAATCGCTTACCCGGAGGACTTCACCTCATGATGCAGGCAGGTATCTTCACAGGCTATTTTCCCTACGAGTTGGAGGAATCGGCAAGGCGCATCCGGGCGCTCGGTTTCAACACCGTGCAGCTCGACCTGCATTTCAAGGATATCGACCTGTCGGCCGGGCAGATCACCAAGGACAAGGCGAGGACGGTGCGCGACACGTTTCGCGACCATAACCTGCCGGTCTGCTGCGTGTCCGGCTACACCAACATCATCCATCCGGAGAAGGGAGAACGGGAAAGGCGGCTTGCCTATCTCAAGGAGATCATCCGCAACGCGCGCGACTTCGGTTCTCCCTATGTGATTTCGGAGACCGGCACCTACAACACCGAGTCCGACTGGGTGCATCACCCCAGGAACAAGACCGAAGAAGGCTTCGAGGAATGCCGCAAGGTGATCTCCGACCTCGCCCGGACGGCTTACGACCACGGCGCGGTGTTCCTGCTCGAGACCTATGTCAACAATGTCGTCGGCTCGGTCGAGGAGACGGTGAAAATGTTCGCGCAGGTCGATCATCCCGGACTTGGCCTGCTGATGGATCCGACCAACTATTTCGAGGCGCACAACATCGACCGCATGGACCAGGTGCTGAACCAGGTGTTCAACACGCTGACCGACAAGATCAAAATCGCGCATGCCAAGGACGTGAAGCGTTCGGGCGGCGACAAGAGCGAAAAGCATGCCGATATCGGCGACGCGGACGCGCATGAGGGACTGACCTTCCGCGGCGTCGGCGAGATCGAGCTACCGGCGCCGGGGCTGGGCGCGCTGAACTACGATCTCTATCTCAAGCGGCTCAGCGAGAAGCATCCGAACATCCCGGTGATCATCGAGCATCTGACCGAGGATGACGTGCCGCGCGCAAAGACATTCCTCGACGGCAAATTCCGTGCGAACGGGCTTTGATTGCGGGGAGGGATGATGACGACGGCGTCCAGCACCAAGCGCGACTACAGCCTTGTCGGCGAAAGCACGCGCCGGGCGATCGAGACCGGGCTCGCCTCGGCCGAGTGGTACCACACGGATGTACCGCGCAAGACCATGAAGGAATTGATGCAGCGCTCGGACGGGCCGGCGATCCGCGATACCATCATCTGGATCGCCGCGATCCTGGGCTCGGCAGTCGGCATCGTCTGGTTCTGGGGCACGTGGTGGGTCGTGCCGTTCCTGTTCGTCTATGGCGTGCTCTACGGCTCGTCGAGCGACTCGCGCTGGCACGAATGCGGCCACGGCACCGCCTTCCGCACGCGCTGGATGAACGATGTCGTCTACCACATCGCTTCCTTCATGCTGATGCGCAATCCGGTGCAGTGGCGCTGGAGCCATGCGCGCCATCACACCGACACCATCATCGTCGGCCGCGATGCCGAGATCGCGGTGATGCGGCCGCCGGACCTCATCAAGGCGGCTTTGGCCTTCACCGGCATCCTCGACTTCCGCTATTCGCTGCCGACGCTGGTGCGCCAAGCCTTCGCCATATTGTCGGGGGACGAGAAGAGCTACATCCCACAGATGGAGCAGCACAAGGCGGTGACCGCGGCGCGATGGCACATATTGGTTTACGCAGCGACGATCGCTGTCGCCATCGCGCTTGGTTCATGGATACCGCTGGTGCTGATCGGGCTGTCGCGCCTCTACGGCACCTGGCACATGGTGCTGACGGGGCTGCTGCAGCATATTGGGCTAGCCGACAAC
>NZ_RZSB01000247.1:0-7732 GCF_004023285.1 Mesorhizobium sp. M2A.F.Ca.ET.067.02.1.1 | reverse complement strand
TCAATGAGGCGGCTATAACATGACTTGATTTGTCATGTTTTTACTCAACCTTTTCAGGGGTTTGGCCGAAAATTGACCAATTGATAAAAAAATAAAACGTGCTAGCCTTCCCCAAAACGACAACAAGGGGAACTGGAATGGCGACTGGTCATTTCATCGAGGGCATTGCCGGCGGCCGGCTGTCTTCCGAGCAATATGCCGACAATTTTTCCGACCTGCACCCGCCGCTCGATCACCACGAAGCGCTGGTCGAATCCGACCGCTGCTATTTCTGCTACGACGCGCCCTGCATGAATGCGTGCCCGACCTCGATCGACATCCCGCTGTTCATTCGCCAGATCGCGACCGGCAATCCGCTGGGCTCGGCCAAGACGATCTTCGACCAGAACATCCTTGGCGGCATGTGCGCCCGCGTCTGCCCGACCGAGACGCTGTGCGAAGAGGTCTGCGTGCGCGAAGTGGCCGAAGGCAAGCCGGTGCAGATCGGCCGGCTGCAGCGTTACGCCACCGATGTCGCGATGAGCGAGGGCAAGCAGTTCTACAAGCGCGCCGAGCCGACCGGGAAAAGCATCGCCGTGGTCGGCGCCGGTCCGGCCGGGCTGGCGGCGGCGCATCGCCTTGCCCGCCATGGCCATGAGGTGACGATCCTGGAGGCACGGCCGAAGTCCGGCGGCCTCAATGAATATGGCATTGCCGCCTATAAGAGCGTCGACGATTTCGCCCAGGCTGAGGTCGACTATGTCACCGCGATCGGCGGCATCGACATCCAGAACGGCAAGGCGCTCGGCCGCGACTTCCAACTGGCCGACCTGATGCGCAACTATGATGCGGTGTTCCTCGGCATGGGGCTCGGCGGCGTCAATGCGCTGCGCGCCGAGGGCGAAGACGCCGACGGCGTTGCCAATGCGGTCGAGTTCATCGCCGAACTGCGCCAGGCAAGCGACCTCTCCAGCCTGCCGGTCGGCCGTCGCGTCGTCGTCATCGGCGGCGGCATGACGGCGGTCGATGCCGCGGTGCAGTCGAAGCTGCTCGGCGCGGAGGAGGTGACGATCTGCTATCGCCGCGGCCAGGAGCATATGAACGCTTCGGAGTTCGAGCAGGATCTGGCCGCCGCCAACGGCGTCACCATCCGCCACTGGCTGCAGCCCAAGCGCGTCATTGCCGAGAACGGCAAGGTCTCGGCAATCGAGCTCGAATACACCGCTATGAGCGGCGACAAGCTTGTCGGCACCGGCGAAAGGCTCACGCTCGTCGCCGACCAGGTGTTCAAGGCGATCGGCCAGAGTTTTGTGCCGGCGCATCTCAACGGCAGCGCAGAGGCGATCGAACTCGAAGGCGGCCGCATCAAGGTCGATGCCGAAGGCCGCACCTCGCTGGCCAAAGTCTGGGCCGGCGGCGATTGCATCTTCGGCGGCGACGATTTGACCGTATCGGCGGTGGCGCAAGGGCGCGACGCGGCCGAGAGCATCCACCGGGCACTGACCTCTAATGGGAGGGCATGAGCATGGCAGACATCCGCAACAATTTCATCGGCATCAAGTCGCCAAATCCGTTCTGGCTGGCCTCTGCGCCGCCCACCGACAAGGCCTACAATGTCGAGCGCGCCTTCAAGGCCGGCTGGGGCGGCGTGGTGTGGAAGACGCTCGGCGAAGAGGGGCCGCCGGTCGTCAATGTCAACGGTCCGCGCTATGGCGCGATCTGGGGCGCCGACCGCCGGCTGCTCGGCTTGAACAACATCGAGTTGATCACCGACCGCGACCTGCAGACCAACCTGCGCGAGATGAAGCAGGTGAAGATGAACTGGCCGGACCGGGCGCTCATCGCCTCGATCATGGTGCCTTGCGTGGAGGAAAGCTGGAAAGCGATCCTGCCCTTGGTCGAGGAGACCGGCGCCGACGGCATCGAGCTCAATTTCGGCTGCCCGCACGGCATGAGCGAGCGCGGCATGGGCTCGGCGGTCGGCCAGGTGCCGGAATATATCGAGATGGTGGTGCGCTGGTGCAAGCAGTATACGCGCATGCCCGTCATCACCAAGCTGACGCCCAACATCACCGACATCCGTAAGCCAGCGAGAGCCGCGCATGCCGGCGGCACCGACGCCGTGTCGCTGATCAACACGATCAACTCGATCACCGGCGTCGATCTCGACTCCTTTGCGCCACAGCCGACCATCGACGGCAAGGGCTCGCATGGCGGCTATTGCGGCCCGGCGGTGAAGCCGATCGCCATGAATATGGTGGCCGAGATCGCGCGCGATCCTGAAACCCGCGGCCTGCCGATCTCCGGCATCGGCGGCATCACCACCTGGCGCGACGCCGCCGAATTCATGGCGCTCGGCGCCGGCAATGTGCAGGTCTGCACGGCGGCGATGACCTACGGCTTCAAGATCGTGCAGGAGATGATCGCCGGCCTGGAGAACTGGATGGACGAGAAGGGCCATGCCTCGCTCTCCGATATCATCGGCCGCGCCACGCCCAACGTCACCGACTGGCAGTATCTCAACCTCAACTATGTCGCCAAGGCGCATATCGACCAGGACGCCTGCATCAAATGCGGCCGCTGCCACATCGCCTGCGAGGACACCTCGCACCAGGCGATCACCAGCATGGTGGATGGTGTGAGGCATTTCGAGGTGACCGAGGCCGAATGCGTCGGCTGCAACCTCTGCGTCAATGTCTGCCCGGTCGAGGGCTGCATCACCATGGCGCCGCTGGCGGCCGGCGTCGTGGACCAGCGCACCGGCAAGCCGGTGTCGCCGATCTACGCCAACTGGACGACGCACCCCAACAATCCGATGGCCAAGGTAGCGGCGGAATAAACTCGGGTTCCTCGCCCCACGACAGTGGGGAGAGGTGGCCCGGCGAAGCCGGGACGGAGAGGGCGCCTTCGCGGCGGCTGGACACCGCCAAGGCCCTTAATTGCTTTTTTCCCTGCGCCTCGTCCTTGACCGGTTTCTGGCTTCGCAGAGGGTGGTCCCCCTCTCCGTCCCGGCTTCGCCGGGCCACCTCTCCCCCGCTTTGCGGGGTGCGAGGAACCCAGGTCCTGCGAAGCGCCGTTCACTCACATTGCCTTGATGAATTGGCAGAGCAATTTGCATTTTCCCATTGCAGATAAAAATTATCCACGATAAGTTATATCCACGAATTGGAGATCGGCACGATGAAACTGGGCGATGGCGTTGAGGCGGCCATCCACTGCGCGGCGACGCTGGCCAGCGTGGACGGCAACAGCACCATGCCGGGCGCGGCGCTGGCGGAGTGTTTCGGGCTGTCGCCGAGCTATCTGTTGAAGCATCTCAACCAGCTCACGGCGGCGCGCATCCTTGAATCGGTGCCGGGGCCGGCGGGCGGCTACAGGCTGGCGCGGGCGGCGGAACGTATCACGCTGCTCGATATCGTGCTGGCGGTCGAGGGCAGGGAGCCTGCCTTCCGCTGCGGCGAAATCCGCCAGCGCGGCCCGGTCAAGATTGACGCCTCGGCCTATGTGAAGCCCTGCGGCATCAACGCCGCGATGCTCAAGGCCGAGCGCGCTTATCGGGCAGCGCTTGCCGACGTGAAGCTGTCCGATCTCGTTGCGGAGTACGCCGCCGAAGGCGATCCGCGCTCCTATGCCGCGAGCTGCGCTTTCGTCGAGCGCCACCAGCGGCCGCAGAAATCCGCTTCATCCAAGCAGACTTAAACCCCTAACCCGCCCAAAAAACTGGAAGGAAAGACGATGAAACAGAGATTGCAGTTCTTTGCCAAGGCGCCGGAAATCATGAAGGCGGTGTCGGCGCTCAACAAGGCCGTCGACGAATGCGGGCTGGAAGTGAGCCTGCTGCACCTGATCAAGCTCCGCGCTTCGCAGATCAATGGCTGCTCATACTGCGTCGAGATGCACAGCCGCGAGGCGAGGCGCGACGGCGAGACCGAAACCCGGCTCTATCTCGTCGCCGCCTGGAAGGAATCGCCGCTGTTTTCCGAGCGCGAGCGTGCCGCTCTCGCATGGACCGAGGCCGTGACGCTGATCGCCGACAATGGCGTGTCGGACGAGCTCTACGCCAGCACGCTCGAGCATTTCTCGGAAGAGGAACTGGTCAAGCTCTCGGTCGCACTCGGCATGATCAACACGTGGAACCGGTTGTGTATTCCCTTCCACGCCATTCATCCGATGCCGGCTGCCAAGGCTGCCTGAGTGTATTCATCGATAGCGTGGGCCTGTGACAGGCCCACGCTTTTTTCATTTTCAGATCAACGACATGTTTGAGAATTTTGAGAACGAGATTCTAATCATCGCACGGCTGCTGCTCGGCGGTGCTTTCGTCTTTGCCGGACTGAACAGAAAGCTGGTCGCTTCGTTGATGGCCGCGCGTGGTGTCCCGCAGGCCGCGCTCGCTCTGTGGCTCGGCATCGTGCTGCAGGTCGCGGCTGGGGCGCTGGTGATCGCCGGCATATGGACCGCGCCAGCGGCGGCGGCCCTGATCCTGTTCCTCATCGTCGCGACGCCGATGTTCCACAATTTCTGGGATCATCAGGGTGCCGATCGCGCTGTCCGTATCAACGGTGTCGTCAGCAATGCCGCGCTTGGCGGAGGCTTCTTGGCGCTGATCGCGCATTCGCTTTGACGGTCCAGGGCTAGGCCGCGAACCTCAAGCCGCCGTCGCAGGTCAGCACCTGACCGGTCATGAAGCTGTTCGAGACCAGGAAGGCAATCGCCTCGGCGACATCCTCGGCGCGGCCGATGCGGCCGACCGGAGTCTTGCCGGCATATTCGGCAAACACCGCTTGCCGCTGATTGTCCGGCAAGAAATCCCACCAGGGCGTGTCGATGACGCCGGGCGCCACGACGTTGACGCGCAGCGGCTTCAGCTCGACAGCGAGGATCGGCGCGACGGTCAAGAGCATGCCGTTGATGGCGCCGATGCCGGCGACGCCCGGCGCCGCGATCTGCGCCGAGACAGCCGAGATGAAGGTGACCGATCCGGTCTTGTTCAGCGTCGGCAGGGCTGCCTGCAGACAGGACAATTGCGGCCGGATCTTTTCGTCGACGCCGCTGCCGATATCGGCGAGGTCGAGCGTCGCGAACGGTCCCATCCCCTTGCCGCCGCTCGCGGCGAGAACCAGGTGATCGAACGGCCCTAGGTCTTTGAAAAACCGCTGCACCTCATCAGGATTGCCGGCATCGAACGCAGCCTTGTCGGCTGAGCCGCCCAGGCTCTTCCACGCAGCCTTGAGTTTTTCCTCATTGCGGCCGGTGATCGTGACTTTCATGGCGGGGCTGACCAGCTTTTTGGCCGTCGCGAGGCCGATGCCGGATGAGCCGCCTATGATGACGCAATGTTCGATGGTCTCGCTCATGGGTGTTGTTCCTTGGATGTTGCAGAAGATTGTCCGGTCAATTCGAGGCTCAGCGCCCGCAGCCGGCGGCGCGCCTTTTTGTCATAAGCCTGCGCATCGGCGCGCGATTCCCGCTGGCCGTCGAAATAGCGGCCGCTGCGCCTTTCGAGCGCCGGGGAGGTCGCGAGGTTGAGGATGGCGTCAGCGCCGGTCTCGACCGAGCTCAATGGTCTGACGCCCGCCTGCCGGACCATCGTGGTGTCCATGTAGCTTGCCGGATGCAAGGCGTTGACGGTGATGCCGGTGCCCTCGAGCTGCTGAGCCAGATCGACGGTGAACAGGATCTGCGCCAGCTTGCTCTGGCAGTAGGCGCGCACGCCGCTATAGCCGTGCGTCAGCATGACGTCGTCGAAATCGATCGCCTGCTGGCCGGCCGAGGCGACGTTGACGATGCGCGCCGGCGCGCCTGCCTTGAGAAGCGGCAAGAGCTCGCACGTCAGCAGGAAGCCGGCGAGATAGTTGACGGCGAAGCGCAGCTCGTAGCCGTCGGCACTGACCTGCCGCTTGGCGCCCTGGCCGCCGGTGCCGACGCCGGCATTGTTGATCAGGATGTCGAGCCGGTCGGTCCTGGCGCGCACGGCTTCGGCGAGGCGGCGTACTTCGGCGAGGCGGCGTACTTCGGCAAGCGAAGCGAGGTCGGCGGCGAGGAATTCCGCCTCGCCGCCCTTGGCCTCTATCGCGGCGACCGTCGCCTTGCCGCGGCCTGCGTCGCGGCCATGCACCAGCACGCGGGCTCCGGCGGCGCCGAGCCTTTCGGCGACCACACGGCCGACGCCGTCGGTCGAGCCGGTGACGAGAATGGTTTTGTCCTTGTGTTCCATGTCCAGAGCCTCCTTGCGCTGCTCTGAACGGAAAGATGGGACACCGCGCGCATCCCAAACAGTTCAAACTTTATCCTGGTATCAGTACTGCTATAATAGGCGCATGGATGCCATCGCCCTTTCCCCCGAAGATCACCGCCGGCGCGAGCTCGGCGCTTTCCTGCGTTCGCGGCGCGAACGGCTTTCGCCTGATGCGGCCGGCATCGCTTGCGGCGCACGGCGGCGCACGCCGGGCTTAAGGCGCGAAGAAGTGGCGATGATCGCCGGCGTCGGCACGACCTGGTACACCTGGCTGGAGCAGGGCAGAGACGTGCGTCCCTCGGTCGAGGTGCTGTCGGCGCTCTGCCAGGCGCTGCGGCTCGACGGCGCCGAGCAGCGCCATCTGTTCACGCTCGCCGGGCGCCAGCAGCCGGAGCGGCGGCGCATCGTGCAGACAAAGGTCGAAGGACCCTTGCTGCACATGCTGGAGAGCCTGGTGCTGCAGCCCGCCTATGTCGTCGGCCCGCGCTGGGACGTGCTGGCCTGGAATGACGCAGCGGTCGCCATTTTCGGCGATTACGGCCAGCTGGAGGGCGATGCCCGCAACATCCTCCACGGCGTCTTCACCGATCCGCACCGGCGGCACCTTTTGGTGGACTGGGAGCAGCTGGCGCGCGCGACCCTTGCCGCGTTCCGCGCCGAGAGCGCGAAATACACCGGCGATCCGGATTTCGAGCGGCTGATCGCGCTGATGATGCGCTCAAGTCCGGAGTTCCGCGAATGGTGGCCGCAGCGCGATGTCGTGCACAGGCTTTCCGGCCTGAAGCACCTGCGGCATCCGATCGCCGGCGCGATGACGTTCGAGCATATGAGCCTCTCGATCGACGACGGTTCGGATATGAGGCTGATCGTCTATACGCCGCTTGCCGAGCAGAACTCGGTAGCGAAGTTGAAGAAGCTGCTCGAGGGGCTTCCGACCGAGCGGCGCAGCGCGTGAGGTCGATTGCTGGAAGGCGGAGCCGTCCGAGAAAGGCAGCGGCAAGCCCATCACTTCGTCATCCATGGGCGGAGCAAGGAGCGTAGCGACGCAGCGCAGACCCGAGGATCCATTCCGTGACTTCAATGCGCTTCTGCGGTGCAGAATTCTGCTCCGCTGCGCCCTTCGATCAAGGTAACGGAATGGATCCTCGGGTCTCCGCGTCCGCTTCGCTCCCGCTCCGCCCGTGGATGACGAAGTGACGGACGCCTCGCCAGTCTCCAAGGTCGGCAACAAGCAGATGACGGAGACGGGTCGCACCCGCTAAGCCATCTTGTCGACGCTAGCCCTTCGGCTTCAACCCATCCAGGAACAGCTGCTCCAGGAACCGCGCCGCGTCCTCGAAGCGGCCGTCGCCGCCGCGATCGGCGCCGAGCACGGCGCGGACCTGGACGTCGAAATCGGCATAGTGCTGGGTTGTCGCCCAGATCGAGAAGATCAGGTGCCAGGGATCGGTGCGGGCGATCTTGCCGGCGCGCATCCAGCCCTTGATGACGGCAGCCTTCTCGTCGACCAGGGTC
>NZ_RZSB01000246.1:0-7737 GCF_004023285.1 Mesorhizobium sp. M2A.F.Ca.ET.067.02.1.1 | reverse complement strand
GCCGCTATACCGACGTGTTCCGCCTGGCGCGCACTATGACCATCCTGGCGGCGGGAGCGGCCGAAGTTGCTGCTATCGATACTGTCTTTCCCGATTTCCGCGACATGGCCGCCTTCGAGACGGAATGCCGCGAGGCCGAGCGCGACGGCTTTACCGGCAAGATGGCGATCCATCCGGCGCAGGTGCCGGTCATCAACGCCGCCTTCACGCCCTCCGCCGGAGCGGTCGAGCGGTCGCAGGCGATCGTCGATGCGTTCGCGGCGGCGGGAAACCCGGGCGTCGTCGGCATCGACGGCAAGATGTATGACCGGCCGCATCTGCGGCTGGCGGAGCGTTTGCTGGCCCGCGCCAAGGCGTCGGGCACCTGAGATTACCAGACCATCGGGACCAGCTTGTAGCGGACGCGCGCGGCGTAATTGTCGTATCCCCGCAGGCCGGTCCGCAAAGTCTTTTCCTCGATGAAGGTGCGGATGGCGAGCAGGACGATGAAGACGGGCACCAATGCCAGCCCCCACCAGGAGCCAAGCACCAGCGCCGTGCCGGCGAAATAGAGTATGGCGCCCGCATACATGGGGTGGCGGACATAACCGTATGGACCGGTGGTGATCACCTTCTGTCCACGCTCGTCCTGGATCTTAACGACCGGCGCCGCGAAGCTGTTTTCCAGCATCGTGAGATAGCAGATCCAGATGCCGACGAGCAGGACCAGCATCCCGATCGCCTGCACCCAGACGGGAGCTGCCGACCAGCCAAAACGGAAGTCGAGCCCCATCAGGGCCAGCCATGCGAAAATGCCGATGAGCAATATGCTCAGCACTATCTTGTCGGCGGCTGTCTGGGTCTTTTGGATCGGCGGGCGAAGGCGTTCGTTCATCAGGCCGGGATCGCGCCGGGCGAGCGCCACGCCCATGGTGAGGCTCAGTCCGACCATCACGACTATGTACACCCAGGCTCCCCACCAGTGCAGCGTTCCTGCGGACACGAACATCAGCGCGCCCATTACACCGAACCACACGAATGTCTGGACAACCAATCTCGAGATCATGACCAACCTTCCATGACCTGCCGCCCGCCGCTATTTGGCCGAAACAGACCGATGGTCTATTATACCGACCGACGGTCTATAACTCAAGGCACACCCGGCACTCTGGACGAGAACGGCCGCCGCATGCACAAGGTTTCGCCATGCCTCGCATCATCAAGCATCCGGAAATCAGGCGCGAAGAACTGCTGGATCATGCCCAGGCCCTATTCCTGACGCATGGCTACGACAAAGCGAGCCTCAACGACGTCATCGCGGCCGCCGGCGTCTCGAAGGGCGCCTTCTATCACTACTTCGCCTCCAAGGAGACGCTGCTGGAGGCATTGGCGGAGCGTTTCGCCAGGCAGGCGCTGGCCGGTGTCCAGAAGATCCTCGACGATCCGGGCCTCGATCCGCTTGGGCGCCTGAACGCGCTCCTCGCGCAGTCGCGCCAGGCCAAGGTCGAGACCGCGGCGGAAGCATGGGCGCTGTTCGAGACAATGTTCCGGCCGGAAAACCTGGTGCTGTTCCATCGCATCAACCTGGCGGCGAGCAAGTCCTTCTCGCCGATCCTGGTGGAGATCATCCGCCAGGGCGTCGAAGACGGAACATTCCGGACTTTCGATCCCGAGGGCGTTGCCGATATCGTCATGCAGTTCGGCATGGCCACGCACGACATGGTTGCCAAGGCGTTCGCCGGCGGCAGCGATGCCGACATGGACATCGCGATCGAGGCCCTGGAAAGGCGTGTCAGGCTCTACGAGATCGCGCTCGACCGCATCCTGGGACTGCCGGACGGCAGCATCCGGATCGGTGAGCCCGGCTATGTGCGCGCCGTCATGACAGCGCGCCGTTCCAATCCTGCAGTCGGCGCGCATGGATCGAAGGAGCGCGGGCTGGCCCACGCCCCTTCGCGACGTCCTTAGGCCGCTTACCCCGCCCAGGGACCGGTGTAGTCGTCATAGAGCTTGGCTGGATCGGGCCTCGGCCGCTCCGGCGCCGGCCCATGATAGGAGCCGATATGGACGAAGCCGATAACGCGCTCCTGCGGCGACAACCCCAGGATCGCCCTGCCCTCCGGCACATCGGAGTACCAGTTGCTGATCATGTTGGTGCCATAGCCCAGGGCGTTGGCCGCGATCATCAGGTTCATGGCTGCCATGCCGCCCGACAGGAACATCTCCCATTGCGGGATCTTCGGGTTCTCCTTCGGCACCGACACGACGCCGATCACCAGCGGCGCGCGCGAGAAACGCGCCAGTTCCTGGTTGCGCCTGCCCTCCGGCAACGGTCCCTCGCGCTGCTCGGCAAGTGCGGCCAGCTTCTTGCCGATCTCGACACGCGCCTCGCCGCGGTAGAGGATGAAGCGCCAGGGCTCGAGACGGCCATGGTCGGGAACGCGCGAGGCAGCCGCAATCATCGTCGCGATCTCGGCATCGCTCGGCGCCGGCTCCTTGAGGTCCGGGATCGGCGCGGAATTGCGGGTGAGCAGGAAGTCGATGATCGGCGACGCCATGGGCGCAAGTCTCCTCAGCATTCTATAGTATTCAATTTTGAGCTGAAGCGCGCCATCGGGATGTCGGGCGGCTTGGGCGGTGGCGTTTTGCGCCGGATAAAGAGCCGTCGGCGCAAGGCCTCGAACTCTTAAGCCTTGAAATTGCCACCGCCTTGGGCTTCAACGCAAGGCATGTTTGAGGGGACCCTGCGCCTTTTGGTGATCGCACTCGTCGCTGCGTTGTTCGCGGTGCCGGTTTCCTTCGCGCTGGCCCAGAACGCCAACGATGTCGGCGACCTCAAGCTTCCAGGCATTTCGAGCTACGCGACGCCGAAGACAGGAGCACCGCTGGCGCTCGGCAATGGCGGCGCCATTACGCTCTCGGCGCAACTGACTGACAAGAGCGCCGACATCACCCGCGGCATTGTCTGGCGGGTGTTCAAGCCGCAGCCGTCAAGCGACGGCAAGCTTCCGATGGTGGCCTCAGCTCATGGCGGCACGGCCGTGTTCCAGCTCGACCCCGGCAGCTATCTCGTCCACGCCTCCTATGGACGCGCCGGCGCCACCAAGCGCATCACCGTCGGCAAGGCGGCCAGGCACGAAAGCCTGGTGCTCGACGCCGGCGGCCTCAAGCTCGACGCGGTGACATCGGGCGGCGCCCCAATCCAGTCGAAGAAACTGCGCTTTTCGATCTATGAAGACCATCCCGCGGCCAATGGCGACCGGGCACTGATCGCCCCCGACGTCGCGCCGAACACCGTGGTGCGGCTGAACGCCGGCACCTACCACGTCGTCTCCACCTATGGCGCGGTCAATGCGGTGATCCGCTCCGATATCCGCGTCGAGGCCGGCAAGCTGACGGAGGCTACCGTCGAGCACCGCGCCGCCGAGATGACGATGAAGCTGGTGCGCGAGCCCGGCGGCGAAGCCATCGCCGACACCTCCTGGTCACTGCTCAACGAGAGCGGCGATCCGATCAAGGAAGCCGTCGGCGCCTTCGCCTCGATGGTGCTGGCCGAAGGCCAGTACACCATCATCGCCAAGAACCGCGACCGCATTTATCAGAAGGATTTCACGGTGGTCGCCGGCCAGAACCAGGAAATCGAGGTCGTTGCCAACGAGTCCTCGGCCATCGATCCCGAAGAAGGCGCGGACTGATACATCTGAGCTGTCAGGCCGCCTTGCGCATACGCTTCGGCAGGAACGGCACGCGCCCGCGCGGCGCGACCGGCGAAGCCAGATCGAAAACGGCGCGATAGAGCCGGTCGAGCAGCACTTTACGGTCGCGCAGCTGCTCGAGTTCGCTCCATCTCAGCACATCGCCGATGCGCACCTCGATCGCCTTGCCCGACAGCCGCGCGAACTCGCGGATGAGCAACGAGGTGCGCAGCGTCAGCGACGCCTTGCCGATGAACTTCGCCACGCGATTGTCGCGCTCGGCCATGTTCATCGGGCCGCTGACGAGGTGGAACAGGCGGCCGTTCTGGCCGGAGAAATGCATCGGGATAACCGAGGCCTTGGCGTCCTGGACGAGCTTGGCCGGGAACATCTTCCACGGCAGGTCGATGGCGCGGCCGAAACCCTTCGGCGCCGTAGCGACGCCGCCGGCCGGGAAGACGACGATGGTGACGCCTTCCTTCAGCAGACGCACGGCCTCATGGCGCACCGCCATGTTGTTCTTCAGCGCTTCCTTCGTTTCGGAAAAATCGATGGGCAGCGAATAGGGCTCCATCTCGCGGATCCTGAGCAGATCCTTGTGGATCATGACCCGGAAAGGCCGGCCGAGCTGCTCGACCAGCGAAAGCACGGCAATGCCGTCGCCGATGCCGAAGGGATGGTTGGCGACAATCACCAGCGGCGTGTCCAGCAGCGCCGCCGGCGGCCATTGCACGGCGTTGCGGACCTTGACGTCGATCAGTTCCAGCATACGGCTGAACACGCGGTCGCCGGTCGGCACCACCTGCCTGCGCCAGAAATCGTAAAGCACGGCGAAGCGGTCGCGACCCGACAGGCCCTCGACCGAATGGATGAACCAGCGCGTCAGCACCGGCTGATGCGGGTTGGCATAGGAGAGCTCGGGAAAACGTCTTTCCCGCGGTTTCAATTTGAGCATGGCGGCTCGTTACAGGGCTGGCGTGACAGGCATATGAAAATGGCGGTGGACCGGCCACCGCCATTTTAGAAAGTGTCGGTATGTCAGGCCGCCGCGCGACGCTTGCGATCCGGCGAGACCGCCTCGTCGGCGAGCGCCTTCACCGCGTCCTCGAGCTTCAGCGATTCCTGGTCGCGGGAGCCCAGCCGGCGGAGATTGACGGTTTCTTCCTCGGCCTCGCGCTTGCCGCAAACGAGGATGACCGGCACCTTGGCGAGCGAATGCTCGCGCACCTTGTAGTTGATCTTCTCGTTGCGCAGGTCGGCTTCGGCGAGCAGCCCTGCGGCCTTCAACCGGTCGACGACTTTCAAGGCGTATTCGTCCGCATCCGAGGTGATCGTCGCCACTACCACCTGCAGCGGCGCGAACCACAGCGGGAAATGGCCGGAATAGTTCTCGATCAGGATGCCGAGGAACCGCTCCATCGAGCCGCAGACGGCGCGATGCACCATCACCGGCTGCTTCTTTTCCGAATCCGAGCCGATATAGAAGGCGCCGAAGCGTTCCGGCAGGTTGAAGTCGACCTGCGTGGTGCCGCATTGCCATTCGCGGCCGATGGCGTCCTTCAGCACATATTCGAATTTCGGCCCGTAGAAGGCGCCCTCGCCCGGATTGATCGAGGTCTTGATGCGGTTGCCGGAGCGCGTGCGGATCGTCTCCAGCACATTGCTCATGATCGCCTCGGCATGGTCCCAGGCCTCGTCGGTGCCGACGCGCTTGTCCGGCCGCGTCGACAGCTTCACGCTGACCTCGTCGAAGCCGAAATCGGCATAGGTCGACAGGATCAGGTCGTTGATGCGCAGGCATTCGGCCGCGAGCTGCTCCTCCGTGCAGAAGATATGCGCGTCGTCCTGCGTGAAGCCGCGCACGCGCATCAGCCCGTGCAGCGCGCCGGACGGTTCGTAGCGGTGCACATTGCCGAACTCCGCAAGCTTTACGGGCAGTTCGCGGTAGGACTTCAACCCATGCTTGAAGATCTGCACATGGCCGGGGCAGTTCATCGGCTTCAGTGCGAAGACGCGGTCGTCGTCGGTGTCGTCACCGGCGACAGTCACCTTGAACATCGCATCGCGATACCAGCCCCAGTGTCCCGACGTTTCCCACAGGCTCTTGTCCAGCACCTGCGGCGCGTTGACTTCCTGATAGCCGTGCTCGTCGAGGCGGCGGCGCATGTAGTTGATCAGGTTCTGCACCATCTTCCAGCCCTTGGCGTGCCAGAAGACGACGCCCGGCCCCTCTTCCTGGAAATGGAACAGGTCCATCTCGCGGCCGAGCTTGCGGTGATCGCGCTTCTCGGCCTCTTCCAGCAGCGTCTGGTAGGCGTCGAGCTGCGCCTGGTCGGCCCAGGCGGTGCCGTAAATGCGCGTCAGCATCGGGTTGTTGGAATCGCCGCGCCAGTACGCGCCTGCCACCTTCATCAGCTTGAAGGCGTTGCCGATCTGCCCGGTCGAAGCCATGTGCGGACCGCGACAGAGGTCGAACCAGTCGCCCTGCGCGTAGATCTTGAGGTCCTGGTCCTCAGGGATGGCGTCGATCAGCTCGAGCTTGTAGCGCTCGCCCTTCTCGGCGAAGACCTTCTTCGCCTTCTCGCGCGACCACACTTCCTTGGTGAACGGCTTGTTGCGCTGGATGATCTCGCGCATCTTCTTCTCGATCACCGGGAAATCGTCCGGCGTGAACGGCTCGTTGCGCGCAAAGTCGTAATAGAACCCGTTCTCGATCACCGGCCCGATGGTCACCTGCGTTCCCGGCCACAGTTCCTGCACGGCCTCGGCCAGCACATGCGCCGCATCGTGTCGGATGAGCTCCAGCGCGCGCGGATCCTCGCGGGTGATGATCTCGACCTTGCCGGACATGCCGAGCGGATCGGAAAGATCGCGCACGGTGCCGTCGAGGCTGTAGGCGACAGCCTTCTTGGCCAGCGACTTTGAGATCGACTCGGCAAGGCCCGCGCCGGTCAGCGCCGCGTCGTAGTCGCGGACGGAACCATCGGGAAATGTCAGGGAAACGGAATTCGGCATCAGGATTCTCCTATCCAGTCCCGCAAACGAGCGCGGGTGGTGAAAATGCGGGCCGCAGGATGCGTTGCGGCATGCAGAGGGTTAGCCGGAGGCGCCAATCAAGGGGATGATGGCCGGCGGCGCGGTTTTAGAGGCAGTGCCGCGCGGCGTAAAGAGCGGCCGTCAGGAAATGTCGCGAGCAACGTCGCAAGCGCGGGCTTGTGAACGGAGCACGGCGCGGCTTTTATATAGGCATGGAAGACGCATCCCCCAGCCGAACCGCCCTGCGCGTCGCGCGCTTGCGGGCTCTTCATCAATTCTCACCGCAGGCGGCGCTGTTTCGCGATCCCTACGCGCTTGCGATTCTGGGCGAGGCCGCGCCGAACGCCGGGGAACTCTCGCAGGAAGACGAGCATGGGCGTCGCATGCGCCTGTTCGTTGCCTCACGCGACCGCCTCGCTGAGGATTGGCTGTCGGCGGCAGTGCGGCGCGGCGTCCGCCAAGTCGTCGTCATTGGCGCCGGCCTCGACACTTTTGCGCTGCGCAATCCATATCCCGACCTCGCGGTCTTTGAGGTCGATCATCCGGCGACGCAGGCCTGGAAGCGCCAACGCATTGCCGAGGCCGGTCTTGCCGAGCCGGCCGGCGCCGCCTTCGTGCCGGTCGATTTCGAACGCCAGAGTCTGGCAGGCGAATTGGCGGCTGCTGGTCTGAAAACGACCGAGCCGGGCTTCTTCATCTGGCTGGGCTTCGTGCCCTACCTGACGCGCGAAGCGATTTTTGCCACGCTTGGCTACATTGCCGGCCTCCCCGGCTCGGAGGTCGTGTTCGACTACAGCGAGCCGGCCGAGGATCGCGACGCGACGGGCCGGGCGACGCTTGCCTTCTATGCGGCGCGCGTCGCGGCGGTCGGCGAGCCCTGGATCAGCTTCTTTGCCCCGGACGAATTGGCGAAGTCGCTCGCCGATCTCGGCTTCGACGATATCGAGGATCTCGATAACGGCGACATTGCCGCCCGTTTTGCCAGGGCCCCGAGCACCAAAGGCAATTCCGGCGGGCACATCCTGCG
>NZ_RZSB01000245.1:0-7776 GCF_004023285.1 Mesorhizobium sp. M2A.F.Ca.ET.067.02.1.1 | reverse complement strand
ATAGTCGGCCATGCCGGCGATCAGCGAGATGTCGGGCTTGGGCAGGTTGAGCTTGACGGTGTAGTCGTCGACCTTCTGGATGCCGCCATCGACCGGCTTCTTGGTGTCGGCATTGACCAGCGCGCCCATGCGCGCGGCGACCGAATTGCCGGCGACCGACGCATCGCACCAGCGGTTGAGATTGTGGATCACATCGTCGGCGTTGAATGTGTCGCCATTCGACCAGGTGATGCCCTTTCGCACGTGAAGAGTGATCGTCTTGGCATCATCGCTGGTCTCCCAGCTTTCCAAGAGCCAGGGCTCGAAGGAAAAGTCGGTGTTCCAGCGCACCAGATATTCGTTGCACTGGCGCGCGACATTCGACATCTCGACGCCGTCGAAGGTGCGCGGATCCTTGAACCCCTTGACGTTCATCGCGACGCGCAGCACGCCGCCCTTTTTCGGCTCGGCGGCGCGGGCAGGCGAGGGGGCGATCCCGCCCAGCGCCATCGCGCCGGCGGCGCTGACGCCGAAACCGGCCATCAAGGCCAGATATTCGCGCCGGCTGATCGCGCCTTTCTTGAAGTCATCGGCGGTGGGCTCCGCGCGCGGGTGCAGTTTCCTGTCGGTCAGCATGAATTTCATCGTCGTTCCCTCTGTTGTTGGCGCACGTTGCCCGCGTGGCGGTTCTGATTTGCAATGACGTGCACGAGCCAACGGTCGCCCCGGGATCGCCAGGCGCGGGGGCGGATGCGACCGCCGGGGCGCCGTTGCCTGCGAGGGAATGATAGGTCCGCTTTCCGCGGCCAAATGTTTGGTTTTCCGCAGTTCTTGTGCGCTGTTCCGCAGGCTAAGTTGACTCAGACGGCGTCGCCCCCTCATCCGGCCGCTTCGCGGCCACCTTCTCCCCGAGGGGAGAAGAGGTTCGCGCCGGCGCTGACAGGCTCCTCTCCCCTTGGGGAGAGGTCAGCCGAGCGAAGCGGAGGCTGGTGAGGGGGAGCGCCGTTCAATACGGCCACTCGCCCCGTCCGAGCGCGCCGATATCCGCAACAATCCGCCCAAACGCCTCCGCCGCGCGCGGCACAGTCGCGCGTGCCCGAAAAAAACTATGTACCAGCCGCTTCTCCTCGCGCCACCACGCTTGTCCGCCAGCGGCAACACTCCGGTCGCGATAGGCTTCTCCGTCCGACGACAGCGGGTCGCACTCGGCAGTGACGATCACTGTCGGCGGGAGTCTGGAAAAGTCACGATCCGTGAGCGGCGAGAACGTTGGGTCGTCGGGTGACTGCCCGGGCGCGGACCGGAGGCGCCGGTAGAACTCGATGTCGGCGAGCGTCAGCAGCGGCGCCTCGGCGTGCTCGACATAGGAGCGCCCGGTCTCGTCGCCGCCAAGGCCAGGATAGATCAGCACTTGGCCGACGGCGCGCCGCACATGCCGCCGCGCCGCCTGCGCCACCGCAGCGGCGAGATTGCCGCCGGCGCTCTCGCCGCAAAGCACGATCGGCAGCGCGCTGGTCGCGGCGACCCATTCGAACACGGCCAGCGCGTCGTTGGAGGAAGCCGGATGCAGATGCTCCGGCGCCAGCCGGTAGTCGGCCGATACCACCTCGAATCCCGTGCCGACGCAGACTTCCGCGCAGATGTCGTCATGGCTGTCGAGGTCGCCGAGCACGAACCCGCCGCCGTGATAATAGACGACAATCGCCGCCGGCTTACCCTCCATCCGATAGCGGCGGACCGGGATCGCATGCGCCGCGGTAGCGACCATGCCGTCACTGGTGGTCACACCCTCGGGACGGCCCTGGTGAAACGCCACGCACATCCGGTCATAGACCGCGCGCTGCTCGGCGATCGGTGCCGCAACGATCTCCGGCGGGTACCAACTGTTGACCTTGTCGATGTATTCCCAAAGCTCCGGATCGATCCGGTCGGCATATTTACCGCGCCCTGTCGGATCGGTTGGGTCGCCTCCCACAGCCGTCAAAGCTCGGCGTAGAGCTGCGCCGCGTTCTCAAAGGTGAAGCGCAGCGGCACCGAACCCTCGACCTGCCACACATTCACCGTGTCGCCGGCCATCAGCCGGCAGGCGTCGAGCGTGTTGGTGACGGCGCCGCCATAGAGCCGGTTGGCGAGGCTGAGGATGCCGGTCTGGTGCATGGCGGCACTGGCGCTGCCGCAGGCATTCTTGGCCAAAAGCACGCGAAAGCCGCGCGCTACCGCATCCTTCACCGTGGCGTCGATGCAGGCCTCGGTCCAGACGCCGGCAATCACCAGCCATTCGATGCCCGCCGCCTTGAGCTTGTCGCCGAAATCGTTCCTGCCGAAGGCGCTTGCCTCCTGCTTGACCAGCATGGCCTCGCCGTTCCGCGGGGCCACTTCATGGCAGATCGCGGTCAGCGGATCGTCCTTGTCGGAAAAGGCCGACTTGCCGCTTTGGTCCACAGGGTGGAACGGCCGCGCCGCCGCGAGGTCGACGATATAGGCCCAGTGGTAAAGCGGCACGAAATTGCGCCGCGCCGCCTCCTGCAGGCGCTGCACATTGGCGAGGATGTCGGCAAACCCCTCGACCAGATAGCGCTCGTCCTTGCGATGCTCCTCCTGGAGATCGATGAACACCGCGGCCACCGTGCCGCGCCGGATGGAAATGGGCGTTTTCATGCAATGTGCTGTCGGTATGTGGGCGCTACTTGTCAAGAAATTCGTCTTCATAAGGAAACCGCGAGAGCAGCTCGGTCCCGGTCTCGGTGATGAGAATCTCGTCCTCGAGCTTGACGCCCTCGCGGCCGCCTTTCTCGCCGATATAACTTTCCACGCTCACCACCATGCCCGGCACGATGATGCCGTCGCGGCCATAGGTCTCGTAGTCCATCGAGTGGGCGATGAAAGGCGTCTCGCCATGCATGCCGACGCCGTGCATGACCGATGTGTAGCGCTGGTCGACGAAACGGTCGGGGATTTTCCACGCCTTCTCGGCAATCTCGCGAAAAGCCATGCCGGGCTTCACGATGCCGATATTGTGCTGCACCTGGTCGTGCGCCATGCGGTAGAGCGACTTCTGGTAGGGCGTCGGCTTGCCCGGGCCGCAGCGAAAGGTACGCGAGAAGTCGGAGTAGTAGCCGTAGCAGCCGATCGTGTCGGTATCGAGCGCGACCAGTTCGCCCGGCCTGATCTTGCGGCCGCTCGCTTCGTTGAACCACGGATTGGTGCGCTGCCCGGAGGTCAGCAGCCGAGTCTCGATGAACTCGCCGCCCTGACGGATCACCTCGTGATACATGATGGCGAAGAGCTCGTTTTCGGAAACGCCGGGCTTGATCGCCTCGCGCACCGCAGCAACCGCGGCTTCGGCGCCGGCCATCGATGCTTGCAGGCACTTCACTTCCTCTGGCGTCTTCACCGCGCGCACCGCGAGGATCTCGCCCTGGCAGTCCTTCACCTCGCAGCCGCGCTTTTCCAGCGCCAGCGCCTGCAGGTGGCTGCAGCGGTCGAGCCCCAGCTTTATCGAGCCGCCGCCATGCTTTTTCAGAAGCTCGGTTATCTCGTCGGCGAAGGGGCCGGCGGTTTCGTCGTCGCGGCCGGAGACCGATGACCAGACCAGTTTCGAGGGCCGCGCCTCGTCGATCGTGTCGAGCACCATCGAGACATGGTAGCTCTGCGGATATTCGAAGAGCACAATCGGCCCTTCGGTCGGAATGAAGAAGTAGCGGGTCGAATTGCGCAGGAAATAGCCGAACATGTTGCGCGAGCCGGTGGCGTAGCGCTGGTTGTAAGGATCGAACAGCACGACGCCGCCATAACCCGCCTTGCGCATCCATGCGCGCAGCTTGGTAAGGCGTCCCTTACGCAGTGCGTCCGCATCGATGAAGGACGGTTCGGTATCGGACAGCCACATGCCGCCGGCAGGATCGGCCGCTGCGGGGTGGCGCATGCGCTCCTTGAAGTCCACATCCTCGGTGCTGTCGGGATCGAATACGACGATGCTCATCAGAAGGTCTCCTGTTGCGGAGACCATAGCCGGCCAGGGTTTTGAGCTTGTGCGGCATTCCGCGATTGTTGTGCCGGATGCCGCAGTGTAGCGATCCTTCGCGCCCCCTCTGTCCTGCCGGACATCTCCCCCACGAGCGGAGAGATCAGATGTCGCGCAGGGCTTCGCCAATTGCCGAAGTTGCAACAAGGGCGCGGCGCCGAGGCTGCCAATCTCCTCCCAAGTGGGGAGATGGCCGGCAGGCCAGAGGTGGCGCTGTCCCGCCAGCGTCTCATCGCGCCAGCGCGCACTGCACCCTAATGCCTCCGCATCGCCTTCGGCGCGTGCCCATGCTCCTCGCGAAAGGCCCTCGCAAAACTCGACATCGAAGCAAAGCCGCAGGCCAGCGCCACATCGCGCACCATCAGTGTCGAATGCGCCAAAAGGTCGGCCGCCCGCTTCAGCCTGAGCCGCCGGTAATAGCCGTTAGGAGAGATATCCAGCTCGGCGCGGAAATTGCGCTCGAGCTTGTCGGGCGACACACCGAGCCGCTCCGCAAGTTCCGCCATGCCGAGCCGCTCCTCCACCGCGTCTTCCATGATGGCGATGGCCGATAGAACCAGCTCGTTCTGCACCCCGGTGCGCAGCCTGAGCGGCATCAGCTTGCGGTCGACGCTGGAGCGCAGTGGACTGTGCACGAACCATTCAGCGACACCCGCCGCGAGCTCGGCGCCACAGTCGCGCGTGATGATCTCCAGCATCATGTCGAGGCTGCCGACGCCGCCGGCCGAGGTGAAACGCTTGCGGTCGATGACGCAGAGCTCGCGCCGAAGCTCGATATCCGGAAACGCTTCGGTGAAGGCGGGCTGGCTGGTCCAGTGCAAGGTGCAGGCATGGCCGTCGAGCAGCCCGGCGCGGGCGAGGAAGAAGGCGGCGTCCGCGACAGCGCCGATATGAGCGCCGCTGCGCAGGCTCTTGCGGATCCAGCTCATCGCTTCATCGGCCACGACATGGTCGGCATCGCCACCGGAGCACACCACGATGCGGTCGACCTTCGGCGCGTCCGCCGCGCAAAAGCCGGGCTGGATGACGACGCCATTGGAGGCTTCGACGGTGCCCGGATCGGCGCCGACGATGACCCAGCGGTAGCAGTCGCGCTTGGCAAGAATGTTGGCGGCGCGCAGCGGCTCGATAACGGACGAAAACGCCATCATCGGAAAGCCGGGAAAGACCAGCACCGCGAAGGTGAGAGGCGCTCCGCCCACCGCCTGTTTTTCCACGTTGCGTGAATTCATGGTTGGCGGCCGTAGCGCGGCAGGACGATATCGGCGGTCAGCGGCGCCAGTTCCATGCCGCTCGCCAGAGCCGGGTTAAGCCAGATCATTTCGTCGATCTCCGCCGCGGGGATCGGCTCGTCTGTGATGGAAAGCTCGAACAGCTCGGCCTCGACACGGGCATCTGGCTCGTTCGCGGCAGGCGCCGAAAACAAACCGAGATGCGAGGCAGCGCCCGGATCGACGACGATGCCCAGTTCCTCGCGCAATTCGCGCGCCAGGGCTGCGGCCGGCAACTCACCCGGCTCGATCTTGCCGCCGGCCTGCATGAAGGCTTTTGTGCCGCGCTTGCGCACCAGCAGCAGCCTGCCGCCTTCGTCGCGGATCACCGCGGCGGCGATGCGGATTGTCCTGGTCGTCACTGTTCCGGAATGGCTGGAGGTCACGACAGGCTGTTTCCCGGCGGCGGTTTTGGTGGCAGAGAGGCCGGACTGTATCGGGCACGTGCGCGCCCTTGCAACGGAGAAACGACCAGGAAGTTTGCGGCAACCGCCGCAGCTTGCTCTTATGCAATTTTCTTGACCTGTACGCCGATGCGACGTACATAAGGCGCGCGAAGGAGCAAGGACATGGAAACTTTCCATGATGAAATTCGAGAGATCGAGGAGCGCAGCAGCGAGCGGATGAACTTCCGCACAAAGCCGCGCATCAAGAAAGCCATTCAGCAAGCCGCAGCTCTTGCCGGTGTCGACGACTCGGTTTTCACAATGAATGCCGCATACAAGGCCGCCATGGAAACGATTGAGGCTCATGAGCGCACCGCTCTGCGGCCTGTCGACCATGCTGCCTTCTTTGCGGCCCTCGAAAATCCGCCGCAGCCGACGGATCGGCTGCGGGCGTCGTTTGCGCGCTATGTCAAAACCGTCATTTCCAAGTGACGCGGCAGCCCGAAGTCGCCAACGTCATAGAGCCGTTCGATCCTGAAAAGCACGATCGAACGGCTTTTTCCTGTGGCGTAGATCAGGTCGACAATTTCTTCAAAAGGACCGCCAACAAGCTATCCAAAGCCGACAATCTTCGGGTCTTCGTGATGGTCAGTCCGGCCGGAGACCTGATCGGCTTTTACGCCATCAATTCGCACTCGGTGGATTATAGCGAGCTGCCGCACAAATACGCGAGAACCCGGCCGGGACATGGGAGCATCCCTGCGGCCTATCTGTCCATGATGGGTGTTGACCTGCGATTCGCAGGCAATGGATATGGCGGCGACCTTCTGCTCGACGCACTGGTGCGCATAGCGAGGGTTGCTGAGCAGATCGGAATTGCCGTTGTCATGCTGGACGTGCTGGATTGCGGCGACCCAGCCAAGGTGGCGCGCAGAAAGAAGCTCTATCTCGATCATGGTTTCACCGCATTGCCGTCCAACGAATTGCGGTTGTTCCTGCCGGTCAAAACCGTTCAGGACTTATCTTGATGCACAGCAATCTGTAGGCCGAGCACTCGGCTTGCAACGGAGAGACAATACGATGTTCGCGGCAACCGCCATCGACGCCAAGGACAAGCCGGCCTTCTATAAGGAGTTGGCCGCGCAATTGAAAGCGTTGCTGGAAGGCGAGGGCGATTCCGTCGCCAATGCCGCCAACACGGCGGCGCTGATCTACCAGATGGTGCCCGACCTCAACTGGGCCGGCTTCTATTTCCTCGCCTCCGATGACGAGCTGGTGCTCGGGCCTTTCCAGGGCAAGCCGGCCTGCGTGCGCATTGCCGTCGGCAAGGGCGTCTGCGGCAAGGCCATTGAGCTCGACATGTCGATGCTGGTCAAGGACGTCAACGAATTCCCCGGCCACATCGCCTGCGATGCCGATTCGCGCTCCGAGCTGGTGGTGCTGTTGCGCGACGCCGATGGCGCGTTCGGCGTGCTCGACCTCGACAGCCCGCTGCCGGGTCGCTTCGACAAGGAGGACCAGGCCGGTATCGAGAAACTGGCCGCTATCTATGTAGCGGCGTGCGAGTTCGAGGACTGAGGGCACAGGCTCGCTGCGATTGGAGCGTTCGAAGGGCCGTCAGGATCACGCGTGCTTTTCCTGCGCGACGTCGTTGAAGAAGTCCACCAGTGAGAACGGCGCGCGTTCGCCGAGGCAAAGCTCCAGCACCTGGCGCGCGTCCGGGGCTTCGGCGGCGGCGCGGGCAAACATCGGATTCTCATAGTCGGCAAGTGCCTTCTCGATGTCGTACGGGTTCGCGGCAATCGCCTTGCCGAGCTCGGCGCCGTCGAACATTGCCAGGTTGGCGCCCTCGCCGGACGGTGGCATGAGGTGCGCGGCATCGCCGAGCAGTGTCACGCCTGCGACGCGACCCCAGCGGTGTTCATCGGGCAGCGTGTAGATCATGCGCGGAACCGGCGCGGTTTCGCCGTCGGTGATCAGCGTGGTGAGCGCTGGCGCCCAGCCTTCAAACTCGGCGGCGATCCGGGTTCTGGCGGCGTCGGCATCGGTGAAGTCGATGCGTGCGAACCATCCCGCGGGCCGGCTCAATCGGACACAGGTGAGGAGGACGCCTCCC
>NZ_RZSB01000244.1:0-7806 GCF_004023285.1 Mesorhizobium sp. M2A.F.Ca.ET.067.02.1.1 | reverse complement strand
GTCGAAAAAGGCCTTGGTGCGGTTGCGGATCGCCTTGATCACCGGCGGGCCGAAGGTGATGTTGGGCACGAAATGGCCGTCCATCACGTCGAGATGGATCCAGTCGGCGCCGGCCGCCGCGACGGCCTCGACCTCATCACCCAGCTTCGAAAAATCCGATGCCAGCACCGACGGTGCGATCAGGGTCTTCTTGCTCATGCTGCGGCCTCTGTTGCGGATGCAAATCTCGGATTGCCTAGAGCATTTTGCGCCCAAGTGGAATCACTTGGAGTTGCGGAAATGCGGCTAAACAGGAGGAAGATGCCGAAAGGGGAAGCGCGGGACAAGAAAGACCCGCCGGATCGCTCCGGCGGGTCTTGGTCTTCAGCCGCCTGCTTTACGGCTTGAAGTTCTGGATGTTGGCGCCCGCCGGGTCCTGCAGCACACGCCGCGGCTGTCGCTGCGGCACCAGCTGCTGCAGGATGTTTGGGTTGAGCAGCAGGTTCGGATTGATCCCCAGGCCCGGCTGCCGGCGGATCGGGAAGCAATCCGGATACCGTCCGGTCGTGCCGACCGGGCAGCGCCGCCTGATAATCGGCTGGCAAATGCCGTCGATCATCTGCGAGCCCGGAGCGCATTCAGCGTCTTCGAACGTGCCGCATCTGCCTTCTATCACCTCGGTGCCGCGCGGACACACGCAGGCGCCGCGCTTGTTGAGGACCTGGCCGCGGATCGAGCACGTCTGCGGCTTCCTGATCGGCGTGCAAGCCTTGCCCTTCAGCGCCGTCCCCTTCGGGCAGACGCAATCGCCATCGGCGTTGCGCACCTGGCCGCGGATGCGGCAGTGGGCAGGCGGCTGCCGGTCAGGCACGCAAGCCTTGGCCGCGCGGTCCAGATGCGTCCCGTCCGGGCAGGTGCAGCCGTTCGATGTCGGCACCGCGCCACGGATCGTGCACTTCGGTGGAGCGACCTGGCAAACGCCGTTGACCAGCTCGCCGCGGCGGCACACGCAGTTGCCGTTCTCGTCGCGGTATTGGCCGGGACGCAGCGTGCACTGCGGCTCTTCCGGTATGTCGCTCCGCACGCATTTGCCGTTCTCCAGATCGGTGCCGCGCGGGCAGACGCAACGTCCGTCCGCCGTCCGGATCTGGCCCTGCAGCAGGACGCAGCGCGGCGGTGGCGGCAGGGGCAGGAGCTTGGTGCCGCCGCCTGTGCCTCCACCAGCCGAACATTGGCCGTTGCGGAAGGTGGTGCCCTCCGGGCAGACGCAACGGCCGGCCGAGTTCATCACCAGTCCATACAAGCACTGGTTCTTCACCGCGTGCCGGATGGTGAAGGGATGGCACGCATAAGCCTTGCCGCGATCGCCCTGGTTGGTGGTCAGGTCGCGCGACAGCACGTCGCCGCCGCCTTGCACCGGCGTGTTCGGAGGAAGCACGCCGACGCAGTTCTGGCCGTTGACCGTGCCCTGCAGAGCGGCAAGGCGCCCATCCTCGGGAAGGATCACGGTGACGTGGTGGCTGTGGCTTTCGCCGGCGCCCAGCGTCAGATTGGCGATGCAGGATGCCGGCAGCGTCGTCGGCTCCGGCGAACAGCCGAAGGGTGGGTCGATCGACGTGATCTGAACGCCTTCCAGCCGGCCGAGACCCTCCACGCCGATCGCATCGCCGATGCGGACTGGACCGGAGAAGGGGTTCGGCCCGTCATTCGTGATGGTGATCTCGAACGAGCATGGTTGTCCCGGCTGGCATTCGGCGTCGCCGGTCTTCTCGACGCGGATGGTGGAGGCGCCGCCGCCCTTCGCGCAGGCCTGACCGATCGGGTAGACGATGTCGTCGCCCGGCGCCGGCCCAAAACTGCCGCGCGCGCAGTTCTCGAACGCGCCATTGCCGCTCACCGTCACGTCCAAGTGCCGGCTGGTTCCGGGCGTCATCACGGCGCCGAGAATCTGACACGACAGCGTGTTTGCAGGCACCGGACCGCAAGCCCAGTCCGCACCGTCAGGGGTGACGGTTTGAATCTGGACAGGCGCTCCGCCCGACACCAGCGTGGCGGCATCGCTGACCCGCACCGGGCCAGTTGGGGCCGCGCTGCCGGCATTGCTGACGGTGATCCGGCAGGAAACAGCCGCGGCACCGCCCAGCGAGCCGCCGCATGTCTTGGTGATGCGCAGACCGGGCTGGCCGCCATTCGGATGGCGGATGCGCTCGGTCGCGCAGGCCTTGTTATTGGCGAGGTCGACCTCGCCGGGAATGCCTTTCACCTCGGCGCAGTTCTCGACCGTGTCCGGCCGGTAGTTTGCCGGCATCACCGCCTTGACGACGATCGGCGTCGAGGCGCCCGGAGGCAGCGCGATGCCTGCATTGTCGCAGCGGAACTGTCCAGGCCCGTTAGGTCCGCAAGCCCATGGCGGGCTCGGCCCGAAGGTCGATGAGGTCGGCGCGCCGCCCGGATAGGTGTCGATCACCGTCAGCGGCCCGTTATAGGTGCCGGTGCCGTTGTTGATGATGTCGATCACGAAAGAGCAAACGCCGTCCGGCGTGCAGACCGGGGTGCGGGCGCGCTTCTTCAGGATCAGGTCGACCTTCTTCTCGACCGGCGGATTGCACTGCGGATCGCGATCGCCACGGCTGCAGATCGGGATCGAAGCGCAGCCGCGGTCGTTCTGCTGGCTGCCGAACAGCGGCTTGCCGCTGGCTTGGTAGTCATAGGCGGCGCAGTTGCGCAACGCGCCGCCCTGCCAGCCGCCCGCCGGCTTGAAACCGAGCTTGAGGTTGACCGCGGCGCCGGGGTTGAGCGTCGTTACCGGATAGGTGCAGGTCATCGGCGTCGTGCCGGGCACGCAGACCCAGGGCGCATTCGGCCCGGAAGTCAGCACCGAGCCTGCCGGCAACGTCACCTCGTCGAGCACGATCTTGCCGTTATAGGGCGCGTCGCCGACATTGGTGACGGTGATGGTGAAGTCGCAGCCGCCGGCCATCGTGCAGCGCGGCACGTCGGCATGCTTCTCGACCTTGAGGTCCGGCTCCTTGTCCTTCGGCGGGCATCTCAGATCACGCGGGATGACGATGTCGATGACCTGGGTGCAGCAGAGCCCCCAGCCCTCCTTCGGCCCGACATAGGTCTCGATGCCGGTGACGATCAGGTGGATGGTCTCGCCAGGCGAGGCGCCGATGATCTTCCAGTTCAGCACGCCGCCGCCGACCGGAACCTTCTGCGTGTCGGGAACGATGCTGATGCCGGGAGTGGTCGTCGCCACCTGCACCCATTTGCCGCCCATCTCGGGTCCGACCGGCATATGGTAGATGAAGGCCCCGCCGCCGGGCACGCAATCGACGGTGCCGTGCTCGACCTTGAAGCATTCCTTGCCGGGAGGCGGAGGCGGCGGGTTGCATTTGGTCAGGTCGATCCTGATCGAGGTTTTCACCCCGGTGAGGAAATCGCCGTCGTCTGGCTTGTCCGGATCCTGCGAGGGGATGGTCGTTGCCGGCCCGCCTCGCAGCGAAACCTTGATCTCTCCCTGGTTGTCGACCGTCGCCGGTGCGGGGAAGGCCGCATGGTCTATCTTGGCGGTGATCCGGAAGGTGATGACGCGTTCGTTCGCAGCACCCGCGCCATCGAGGTTGGCAGCGCTGATGCGGAAATTGGAGACGCTCGCCGTGTCGTTCGGACCCGCCGACGTGCTGATCGAAGCAGCCGGCAGCGGTCCGCCGGAGGCGCTGGTGCCGTCGCCGGCGACATTGACGCTGACGATCTGCAGGCCGTGCGGCAGCTGGTCCCTGAAATCGAGCCTTGTCGCCTTGAGCAAGGCCGCCACGCTTGGCCGGTCGAAATCCTGCGGGTCGCCATGGATGCCGAAGCTCAGGACATATTCGACCGTATCGCAGCTTCTCTGGCCGCCTTTCTTGGTGAAGAACGGCACGATCCGCGCGAGTTCCGCGTTGATGCCGCGTGACGCCGGATTGGCGGCCTGGCTGGTCGCGGCCGGAGCCTGGCTCTGGGCGAGCGCCGGCAGAGCCGGCATCATGGCGACCGCGATACCGGCCGCCATCAGCCAGCGCGCGCCGCGCCTGGCATATGACAGCGGTTTCATGATCGTCTCCATGACGGTTTTGCGCGAGGCGAAGCGGGAATGGGCGAGATCGCTCATCTTTCCCTCCTCGGCGCTTCGCAGTCGACGGCTGGCGTTCTGAGCGGCAGCGTCATCTTGCAGCAAGGGTAGGAGCCGCCCTTGTCCTGGTCGGACTTACGATAGAAGCAGAGCCCGACATTGACGGTATCGCCCGGATCATGGCCGGTGATGTCGACCGTGTAGGGCTTGCCCGGGACATGCGACATGGGGGTGGTCACCCCGACGCCGGGCGTCCTGGACTGCGCCTTGATCGAATCGCCGCCGAAGCCGGCGTGGTCATGGAGAGTGAGTTCGGCCCGCAGCCCGCGCGGCGTGCAGTAGTAATGCACGTCCTCGACATCGACGCAGGGCGGCAGATTGCCGGGCGGCGGGAAGTCGGGCGGATAGAACGGAGGCAGATAGCCGCCGGGGATTTCCTCGTAATAGCCGGCGCGGCCCTCGCAAGGACGCCAGACCCTGACGTCGCCAACATGGCCTTGCACGTCCGGGTCCTCGAAATAGCCGTCGAAATCGACGAACCAGGAGCCGAAGGGCGGCACGTTGGCCGGCTTGACCAGCCCGCTCGGGGTCAGCTGCACGCCATGCACGGCAAGCGGCCCGCCGGCGGCGAGCCGCTCGGCAAGCTCCGGATTGTCGCGCAATTTGTCGCCGGTGTTGACGACGGTGTCGGTGCAGACGGACGTGTCGAGATTGCCTTCGGCATCATAGCGATATTGCAGGTCGACGCCGCCGGCCGACTGGCGATTGCCCTGCGGGAAGCCGATCGCATATTCCTCTGGAACCTCGACCCAGGCCGATTCCGTCGCCGGATCGTCCGGGTCCTCGCGCCAGTAGCGGATCAGCTCGCCTTTGCCGGAGGAGGCGAAGCGGCTGTAATCATAGCGATTTTCGATCGGGCCGCGCTGGGCGAGATACATGAAGCCCTTGTTGTCGAAGGCGATGTCGGTGACGGCATAATCCTGGTCCGCCTTGACCGTCAGCTCCCAGCGCGGATCGCCTGCGAAGCTTCCGTCGCTCGCAATGCCGAACGACCAGATTTCGGCCTTCTCGCCGACGGAATAGTAGAGCCGGCCGCCATGATAGGCGACGGCCCAGACCCGGCGCGCATCCTGCGTGTAGCCCCAGGTCGCGGGGTCTTCGCTATCAAAAGCGGCAGCCTGGATGTCCATTGGGGTGCCGTCATCGGCGACCGGCGCGAGCCCATGCGCCGGTCGTCCGGCAACGCCATGGTCGAAGCTGTCGATCAGATTGCCCTCGATATCGATGCGGTGAATGAGTCCCGTGTCGAGATCCGAAGCGAAGAACTCGCGATGGGTCGGATCGAAGGCGAGGTTGCCGATGCCGGGGCCGCTGTTGGTGTCGATATCGGCGAATTTCGAGACAGCGCCCGTGATGCCGTCGATCTTCCAGATCGTGCCTGGGCCGCCGCCATTCTCGGTGCCGAACTGGCCGTCCATGAAGACCGCACCCGCGGCGCCGCGGCGCTGCCGTTCCGGCCTACCGTCATCGTCCTGGTCCGGCGTGACGATCTCGATGCCCTGCAGCGAGGTCGCGGCCGCATAGAGGTTGGGAACGCCCGACGGTACACCGTCGCGCACGCCGTCGTCATAGGTGAGGCCGAACACCTCACCGATCTGCCCGGCCGTCACCTCGAAGGGAGGCGGCGTGAAGACAAGCTGGCCGGAGGCCGGCCCGCCGAGATGCGAGACGTCGAAAATGCGCAAGGATGCGCGGGACGTGTCGATGAAGGTCTCGTCGACCGGGTCGACGCCGGGCGGCAGACCTTGATCGAAATCGGGAATGATGGTGCCCGGAAAGCCGGTGACCGCCATCGATCCGGGATAGATGATCTCCTGCGCCTTCGCCGCGCCGCCGAGCCACAGGCCGGCGGACAGCGCCAAAGCGAGAATTCCGCTACCTGTCGCGATTGCGCGGCGCAAACGGCCGCCACGGGAACGCAGGAACGAGCCGCGAACGCCAGACATTGAACTCCCCCCGAAGCCGCTGGGAGAAGCGTCCGCCTCTACCGCGCCAACCGGGGCAAGGCGCGGCGTTGCGGCACGTTCTTCCCCGATCGAATTGTCTGTTTTCCTCTTTGCGACGATACGCCGGCTGCCGGGCAGGGTCAACGGAATCAGCCGGAAGCCCAGCGCGTCAACGCCATCCCGAAGGCGGTGATCGCGCTGGACTCCCGTTGTTCCCGGAGACCGCGAAGTCCCTGGGTTTCTGGTCATGTCGGCTTTCCTTTCCGGACCGCACCATCGCGGCGCCCGGCCATCAGTCGCCCGCCGGCGGGGAAAGGTTCATGTCAGGATAGCGCAGCGGAAAGCGCCCTGGGATGTCACCAGATCCAGTCGCCGCGCCCGAGCGCCGAAACCGCCTCGACGATGCGGGTGAAGCTGGTCCGCGCCCGGCCCACCATGTGCCTGGCTCGGAGATAACCGTGCACAAGGCCGGGTTCCTCGAACCAGAAGGCGTGTCCGCCGGCCGCGACGATGCGGTCGCGATAGGCTTCGCCGTCGGATGACAGCGGGTCGCATTGCGCGGTGATCAGCACGGTCGGCGGCAGGTTCGCGAAATCGGCGTCGGCGAGCGGGTAGAGCGTGATGTCGCCGGTCAAGTCGACGCCGCCAGTGCGGACATGCTTGTAGAAGTCGAGGTCGCGCACGGTCAGCATCGGCGCCTCGGCATGCGTAACGTAAGAGCCCTTCGAGTGGTCGCCGCCGAGGCCGGGATAGATCAGCACCTGGCCGGCCGGCTTCTTGGCATGGCCGCGCGTCGCATGCGCAACCGCCGCGCAGAGATTGCCGCCGGCGCTGTCGCCGCAGAGCAGGACCGGGCAGTCATAGGTCTTGGCGGCCCATTCGAAGGCGTCCGTGGCGTCGTCGAAGGCCGCCGGGTGCAGATGCTCCGGCGCCAGCCGGTAATCGAGCGAGACCACATCGAAGCCGGTGCGGGCGCAAAGCTCGGCGCAGACATCGTCATGGCTGTCCAGCCCGCCAAGGATGAAGCCGCCGCCATGGATATAGAGCACCATCGCGGCCTTGTTCGGAACGGCGTTGCGGTAGACGCGGATCGAGATGCTGTTGGTCGGCGCGGCAACGACAGTCGTTTCCGCCGTCACGCCTTGGGGGTAGCCGGCAAAGAACTCCCGGCACATCCGGTCGTAGATCGCCCGCTGCTCTTCGATCGTGTAGTCGATCGTATCTGGCGGATAATAGGAGTTGGTCTTCTCGATGAAGGCCCACGTTTCCGCGTCGATAAGGGTTTTGTAGTCGGTCATGATGGATGACGCCGTCATCTCCGACGTTATCGTCCCTTCCACACCGGATCGCGCTTCTCGGCGAACGCCCGGAATCCTTCCATATTGTCTTCCGACCCGTAGAGGATATCGACGGTCGGCAGCTGCCTCCTCGTCACCTCGTTCATCGCATCCTGGAAGGTCAGCGCCTCGGCCACACGCGCGGTCTCCTTGATCGATGCGAAGACCAGTGGCGGGCCGCTGGCGAGCAACCTTGCTATCTCCCAGACGCGCTCCTCGAGCTTGTCCTTGGGCAGCACCTCGTTGACCAGGCCCCAGCGATGCGCCTCGGCGACATCCATCCAACGGCCGGTGAACAGAAGGTCCATGGCGATGTGGTAGGGAATGCGCTTCGGCAGCTTGATCGTCGCGGCGTCTGCCAGCGTGCCGGCGC
>NZ_RZSB01000243.1:0-7807 GCF_004023285.1 Mesorhizobium sp. M2A.F.Ca.ET.067.02.1.1 | reverse complement strand
GCTGGAATCCGCGGGTTATGTCGCTTGGTGCTTCTCGTCGGCGGGATCGCTGCTCGACCGCAGGCTGTCGGGCGTAGACGTGCTCATCACCGACATCGGAATGCCTGGCACGGATGGCTTCGAACTTCGCGACCTTGTGAAGAAGGCTCGTCCGGAGTTGCCAGTGTTCCTTATCACCGGCCGCCACGAGATAGCGGATCAGTTTCGCGCTCAGGGCATCAGCGGTTTTTTTCGCAAGCCTTTCGACGGTCAAGCCCTGCTTGCTGCCGTTGCCAACGCCTTAAACGATCGAGAAATGGAGGGTAATGATGAGAGTTGACCAGCCGCTCCAACCGAGATCGGCACCGTCACCGCACAAAGTCCAAGCGGAGCAGCCGCTCGTGATCATTGTCGATGACGATGCAGCGGTTCGGGAGGGACTGTCGGAGTTAATTCTGTCGGCAGGTTTCCAGCCGGTCTGCTTTGCCTCGACACGCGAATTGCTCCAAGCCGACGTATTACAAAAACCTGGCTGCCTGATCCTTGACGTGCGCATGCCAGGGGCGAGCGGTCTCGATCTGCAGCATCATCTGGCCCAGAATGGCAACCCGAAGCCAATCATCTTTCTCACTGGTCACGGGGATATACCGATGACGGTTCAGGCGATGAAGGCCGGCGCAGTGGATTTTCTTACCAAACCGGTACGGGACCAAACATTGCTCGATGCCGTAATCGCGGCCATTGCGATGGACGCCTCGCGACGGGCGAAGGCAGAGGTGGTCAAGCGAAATGTCGAACGCCTTCAGACATTGACGCCCCGTGAGCGCGAGGTCCTGCATCACGTTGCGCGCGGACGCCTCAACAAGCAGATTGCCTTCGAGTTCGGCATCAGCGAAGTGACGGTGAAGCTGCATCGCGGCAACGTCATGCGCAAGATGGAGGCAGCCTCCATCGGTGAGCTGATCCGGGCCTGGGAGACACTGCCCGTGCCACTGCGTGAGACCGTGGCCTGAACGGGGCAGCAACCGTTAGTGGGATATTAGCGCGCCAGAATTGCAACTCGTCGACGACGAGATCGTTTCACCGTTTTCACGGAAACGGCGAACGCGCTATCTCTTTGATTTGCGCAATTCCTAACGGCCAACCGCTTCACACTTTTCCCGGAATTGCTCTGGCGGCCCCGTCAGGCGATAGCTCAAGCGAACTTGTTCTGCCTGCTGCATTTATTCGTCGAAGGGCGCATTCGCTACGAGATCGACGGAAGAAGAAGCTCGGTATCCGGGGACATAGCGTTCACCGAAATCCCGAATGAAATTGTCGTAGGTCGTTTCGGGCCTCGTCTTGGCGATGTGGCAGAAGCATTGGGTCATGCGCCGCTTCATGTCGAGCCGCGGAAACTCCGTGACGATCCTGGCGATCTCCATGGCTGGAATGATCTCATATTGCAGACCCACGACATCCAGGCAGATCCCGGCAGTACAGAGCGCCACCTCCGCTTCCTTGTAGAGACCGATCGATGGCGTCGAGTTGAGAGCGACGCTGTCCCAGATCAACTGGGCGCGGTGCTCGTCGACACCGGCTTGCCTCGCGAAGGCCCGAGCCAGATCGGCGCCTTCAACTTCGAACCGGCGCGGACCGTTGAAGCGCTGGTTAAGCGTAAGATCGTGCAAGAGCACACCGACGGCGACGACTTCCGCGTCGTGATCGATGTTGCGAAGCTGTCCGATCCGCTCCGCAAACAACCAGGAACGGACGACGTGATTAAAAAGATAGGGCTCGCTTTCCTGGCTCGTATGATCGAGAGCCTGCTGCACGAGCGGCGTATCGGGAACCAAAACTCCTGCAAGTATCCGACTGCCGGTGCCGTTCATCTCTATGGTCTCCAACAGGGTTTCGGGCAGAGGGGGAACAGGCGGAAGTCATGGTCCGCCAAGGCCCTTAGAATCTGAAGTAGGCAGGTCATGTGAGGCCCAGGCCTCCGTCGACGGCGATCACCTGCCCAGTCACCCACTCGGACGCCGGATCGGCCAGTTGGACGATCCATCTGGCGACGTCGTCCGGCGTGCCGCGTCGTCTGAGCGGTATCTGCGCGCGCTCCGCTTCCTCAATGACGGCAGCATGCTCCGGGGAGAGCCCCATCATGCCGGTCAGCGCTCCGGATTCAGTCGGGCCGGCGGCGACGGCGTTAACGCGCACACCTTCAGGCGCGAGCTCGAGCGCCCAACAGCGGGTCAGATGTTCCAGCGCCGCCTTGCTGGCGGCGTAGTGGGAGAGCCCAGCCGCGGGCCTATGACCGAACGTGCTCGAAATGTTGATGATCGCTCCCTTAGTCGCCGTCAAATGCGGGAGTGCTGCCGCCGCCAGCAGGCTGGGACCGACGACATTCACGGCAAATATGCTCGCGACCTGCTCAGCGGCAGCTTCATGCAGGGACAGAAGAGCACCCGCGCCGGCATTGTTCACCAACACGTCGAGGCGACCCCACGTGTCGATTGCCTTGGCGATGGTGCGGGAGGCATCTTCAGGCTCCGCAGCGTCGGCGACGAGGCTGACAATGTTCGGGTGCTCGGCGACGGTCTGCTTTAGCGGCGTCGCTCGGCGGCCGGTTACGATCACCTTTGCGCCTTGCCGAGCAAATGCAAGCGCCGCTGCGCGACCGATGCCTGAGCTTCCACCGGTGATGATGACGACCTTGTTGTCAAATGCGGACATTGCTTTGCTCCTGGCGGGTATCGATGAAAGACAGCTTTTCCAGAACGCGTATTCGGCCAAAGCTTCTCAGAACGCCGAAAGCTGGGTGCTCCGCGGCGAACCAATCGCGAATGGCGACGTTCTCGGTTAGGATTTCTGCGTTATCCAGCATCAGCGCCGGGACGTGGGCCCTTGCGCGTTACATGGTTGAAGTCGACCCGCCGATGCAGCTCTTTTCTTCTTCAGGCTGAAGCCTTCCCTTTCGAACGGCGTTCCGGACTCGATCAGGGCGATGTGATCGGCCAGGCTGCAGTCGAATATGCTGCAGTATGGTTTCATCTTTACAAGACGTGGCGACTTCAGATCGCCTAGTTTTTCTTTAAGCATCGCAGCCATCCTTATCCTATCAACCGTACCGCCGGATGCTCCGGCGGCGGCCGTTTCCTTTGTCGAACCGATCCAGAGGCTTTCATTCACCGGAGGGTGTGGTCAGTTCCTTCTCGTCGGTATCGACAACGAACACGGCAAGCAGCTTGGCAGGCTCAGTCGCGCTGGCGTTCTCGCTGACGCCGTGACGGTCGCCTGGAAATTCGGAGAAGCCTTGGCCGGCGTGATAGGTCGTGACCGGCCCATCGTTGACCTTGCTGCGGATCGCGCCTTCAAGCACGGTCGCGTAGATGAAGGCCGACTTTGGATGCGTATGTGCCGAGGACGTGCCGCCGGGCGCGTACTCGACCAATACAGCACGCATGCTCTTGCCTGGCACGTTGGGCAGCGGCTGGTCGTAGACAAGCTTGACGTTCTCGCCGATCGTATCGTGGGCAAGTGCCGTGCTTGCGAGAATCGTTACGGTTGCTGCACTGCAGAGGATGGTCTTGATCACTGTCTGGCTCCAGTCGCGATTTGAGTGATTGGGGGCCGCCGGCCGAAGGGGAGGACAGCCGACGGCAGGCTCTCGCTGGCGGTACGGCGTGAGCCTATGACTTGATGAAAGCGAGAAGGTCGTTGTTCACCAGTTCGGCATGGGTCGTGCACATGCCGTGCGGCAGGTTCTCGTAGACCTTGAGCGTACCGTTCTTCAGGAGCTTTGCGGACAAAGGTGCCGAATCCGCGAACGGCACGATCTGATCATCCGTGCCATGCATGACGAGAGTTGGCACGTCGACGATTCTGAGGTCGTCGGTGAAATCGGTTTCCGAGAAGGCCTTGATGCCCTCGTAATGCGCCTTGGCGCTGCCCATCATGCCCTGCCGCCACCAGTTCTGGATGACGCCCGGGATCGCTTTCGCGCCCGGTCGGTTGAAACCGTAGAAGGGCCCCGACGGGAAATCGATGTAGAACTGGGACCGATTGTCGGCGAGCGACTTGCGCAGCCCGTCGAACACCTCGATTGGAAGGCCGCCAGGATTGGCCGGCGTCTTTACCATAATCGGCGGCACGGCGCCGATGAGGACGAGCTTCGCGGTGCGCCCCTTGCTATGGCGAGCGACGTAGCGGGCCGCTTCCCCGCCCCCGGTCGAGTGGCCGATATGGATGGCGCCCCTCAAACCGAGATGTTCGATCACGGCCGCCGCGTCGGCGGCATAGTGATCCATGTCGTGACCATCGCTCACCTGCGCGGAGCGGCCGTGCCCGCGCCGGTCATGGGCAATGGTGCGATATCCCCGGGCGACGAAGAAAAGCATCTGCGCGTCCCAGTCATCGGCGCTGAGCGGCCAGCCGTGGTGGAAGACGATCGGCTGAGCGTCCTTCGGACCCCAGTCCTTGTAGTAGATCTCAGTGCCGTCCTTGGTGGTGATGGTGCTCATGGTCTTGGGTCCTTTGTCTGGTCTGAGAGAGGAAAGGTCTTTCGCCCGCCCTGCTTGCGCGGGCGCAGCTATGGAGAGGCCGGTTGCCACAGTGGTGGCGAGTGCGCCTAACAAAATGTCTCGGCGCGATGCTCCGGCGGCGGAAGAAAAGTCGTCTTTCATAGGCTCGCTCTTTTCGCGTTGAAGCTGGACCCGCGTCATCGGACGATGCGCGGCCGCGGGGGGATCAGTGTCGAGGGAGCGGGGCGTGGGCGAACCAGTCCTCGAAACGGACCGCTCCGATGCGTGGATGGTCACCGGGGACCAGCGAGCTATCGTCCAGTTCCGTGCCGAAATAGCGCGCGTGGGGATCCCCGATCACCTTGCGTGGGTCTTTGGTCGCCTTCAGGAACCGCGCGACGAGATCGCTCATGCGGATCGGCTCAGGCCCGGCGATCTCGATGGTGCCGTTGATCGGGGCGGAGAGCGCCACGTCCGTCATGATGTCGGCGACGTCGTCCGATGCGATCGGCTGAAAGTAGGCAGACGGAAGGGTTACGGTATCGCCGACCGTTGCCGACTGGGCGATGCCGCCCAGGAATTCGAAAAATTGCGTCGAATGAACGATGGTGTAGGGAATACCAGACTCCCGGATCAGCTTTTCCTGCATCATCTTGGCGCGCAGGTAGCCGCTATCGGGCAGGCGCTCGGCGCCCACGATCGAGAGTGCGATGTGATGTTTGACGCCGGCCGCCTTGCCTGCTGCGAGGAGGTTCCGACCGGAGGTCTCGAAGAACTGCAGAACGGCCTTGTCCTCAAACGACGGCGAATTTGCGAGATCAACGACGACCTGCGCCCCGGCGAGAGCTTCCGTCAGGCCTTCGCCCGTGACGGTGTTGACGCCGCTGTTCGGTGAAGCGGCGAGCACTTCATGACCCTTCTTGCGCAGCCTCTCGACGGTCTTCGAACCGATCAGTCCTGTGCCGCCTATGATGACGATTTTCATGTCCAAACTCCTATCTTGCGTTCTGAATTGCGTTGCGGAACGGAATGCCGGCCGTCACAGGCTCTTCACCGAGCTGAGGCGGCGTCCTCGATGAGCGCGGCGACCTCGTCGGGATGCGAAACCATCACGGCGTGGGAGGCGCCATCGACGACCACGGTCTTCACGGCATGCGCGCGTTCGGCCATGAATTTCATGACCGCAGGCGGGATATTTCGATCGGCTGAGCCATAGATCGCGTAGGAGGGAATCGTCTTCCAGGAGGCTTCGCTGGACGGCTCCGCCAAGGCGGCTTTCGCTATTGGACGCTGGGTCGCCGCCATCAGGCTGGCTTCGGCCGCAGGCACGTCGGCCGCGAACTGCTGGTGGAACTTTTCCGACTGGATATAGAGGTCCTGGCCTCCGTCGGCCTGCGCCACCGGCAGCAGCGCGTCGCCCAGCGTGCTGCCTGGGAACTTCGCCGAGAGCGTGAGACTGGACTCGCCCGTTTCGGGCGCAAACCCGGCCACGTAGACGAGAGCCTTCACATTGTTCTTTCCGTTGGCTGCCTCGGTGATGACCGGCCCGCCATAGGAATGGCCGACCAGCACGATCGGTCCCGAGATCGAGCGGATGACGGCCGAAACCGCCGCTGCATCGCTCGCGACGCTGCGAAGAGGATTGGCCGCGGCGATTGCCTTGTAGCCGTCCTTGTTGAGGTCGGCGATCACCGCGTTCCAGCTCGACGATTCGGCGAAAGCACCATGCACCAGCACGATTGTCGGCTTGACCTGCTGGCCCGCGGGTTGGGCCATGGCGTCACCCGAAGCGGCAAACGCCGCGGCGAGCATCAAAATTTTCGTAATCCTTTGCACTTCCTTCTCCTTGCGACTGGAACGTGACCTGTTGCAGGGAAGAATGCTTCGAGCTTGCCGGCTGAACTATTCTACGGAGGCATCGGTCTTCCGATGCGAAGGTCTAGGGCGGATGCATTCGGAGACTGGGAGTCCTAGCCGACGAGAGGCGAAGGCTAGCCACGAGGCATCGATCGGTCAGGGGCGGAGCGGGCGGCAAGGACCAATACTGTGGGCATTGTCGGCCAGGATTCGGACAAGCGGACGACCAACTCAGTAAAGTCCTGGCACCGATCGAACCGGCTTGATCCAACGATATCTGCAGCAAAGACATATACCGTGGTATGGTCGGCCCTCTCCCTCGATCCAATCGATGGCAAAGGCCCGTCGAAATAGCGTCCCTGGAAACAGAGGCCATTAGCCAACTTACGGGGCTGAGATGCTACATGCCGAGACAAAAGCAGACCCAGCGGGCGAGTATGTCCGTGACTCATCCGCCGAAGCCGCTCGGCACGACCTCCAAACGAAACAGCCGTCGGCTGGCACCGTTCACGATCTGGGCAATCTCATCCAGATCGCGTTATCCGCGCTAAACCGCATCGCGCGGGACCCCGGCGTCTCGGTTGCGCCAGCACTCGAGCCCGCGATCGGCAGCGCCAAGACGGCCTTGCTGCAAGCCGGCGCGCTTGTCCGGGAGACGATAAGCAGGGCTCGACAGAGCCATAGTGAGGTCGAGGAAACCAACGTAAGTGCTTGCCTGACCGAGGTCGAGGCCCTCGTCCGATGCGCATGCGAGCCGCATATCCAGTTTGAGGTCCGCGTTGGATCCGACCTGCCTCGCGCGAAATGCGATCGCCTGGGCCTGCAGAATGCGGTCCTGAACCTCGTATTCAACGCGCGTGACGCGATGCCGGGCGGCGGCTTGATCTCGATCGACGCCGCCGCCGTTCAAGGCCGTGCCGCCCTTATCGAGCTTCGCATCGTCGATAGAGGTATCGGAATGACCCCAGGGAACGTTGCCCGTGCCTTCGAGCCATTTTTCACCACGAAGGGCAAGGGCTTGGGCGGTGTAGGCTTGCCGATGGTGAAGCATTTCGCCACGGAGCACGGCGGAAGCGTCGAAATCGAGAGCGTCCTGGGGGCTGGCACGACCGTGATCCTGCGAGTGCCGGCAGCACGGTCGGAACTCGACGCCGGACAAACCGATCAAGGCTGAGGGCTTGCAAATGGAGCACGAAGGCCACGCCCGTCCAGCCTCAGGCCGATGGTAAGCGGGCTGCGAGGGCGCCACGAGCCGGATCCGCTCGATGTCACGATGATTTGACCTTCGCCGCAATCGCGCGCCAGACAAAAAGTTCCGTGGCCGCGTCCGTGGGAAGCAATCCTTCCTATCCTGAACTAGGTATCTCGCTCCGTAGGATGGTCATCGCTTCCTGCCCTCTTGCGAGGCCCCGGTGTCCAAAGGCGTCGGAGCGGATGTCGCGAAAGACCGTCTGAATGGTCTTTATCAGTGC
>NZ_RZSB01000242.1:0-7829 GCF_004023285.1 Mesorhizobium sp. M2A.F.Ca.ET.067.02.1.1 | reverse complement strand
ACCCAGTGGCAGCGCCATGTCGTCGTCCAGCAGTCGGGTGATGCGGGCGAAGCCGACAAAGGCTTTCCTCGCTTCCTCGGCCGACATCTTGCCCGACATAGCCGCCGTACAGCAATTCAGGGCGCATTGATAAACCGGGCCGCGTCTTCCCGTTGGCCATTTCCGCAGGAACACCATCGCCTCGGAGACGCTATCGACTTCCTCCACAGGGTATCCCTGCCCACGCGCAATTCGCACTGGGGTAAAGAAATGCAAGCGATCCATGATTATCCTCCCGGCCGACCGCAACGCAGTCGAACCCGCATAAACGCACGTCCGGCGGATTGGTTCCAAACAAATTTGGTTGCCGATGGAAAAACTTCGGAACCCGCCGGCCGACACCTGTGCGATCAAGAAAGCGCCCATGGCGACTCGACCGATGCAGGCTTCGAGGAGGCGGATAACGGCGATTCTCATTGAATGTCTTTAAGGTGAAAGCCGGCAAATGGATTGCTTGCCGGTTCCCCAGCGACAGGCTTAACCTCTGCGGTTAAACGCGTGAGGGCGCGTTTGCAAGAAGGGGAACAACGACAATGACAATTCAAGGCGCATCGCCTGACCTCTATAACGAGGATCTGGCTCCGGCAACGGTCAGGAACTGGGGACCGTTTTCGATCTTCAATGTCTGGACTTCGGACGTCCACAGCCTCTGGGGCTACTATCTGGCGGCCAGCTTGTTTCTGTTCTGCGGCGGCTTCGTCAATTTCATCATCGCCATCGGCATCGGCTCGCTGATCATCTACGCGCTGATGAACATGGTCGGCTATGCCGGCGTGAAAACCGGCGTGCCCTACCCCGTGCTTGCCCGCGCCTCCTTCGGCATCTGGGGCGCCAACATTCCGGCACTGGTGCGCGCCATCGTCGCCTGCTTCTGGTATGGCGCTCAGACGGCTGCGGCGTCGGGCGCCATCGTGGCGCTGCTGACGCGCCTACAATGGTTCGACGAGTTCAACAAGAGCTCGCATCTTCTGGGACATTCGACCCTGGAGGTGATCTGCTTCGTCATCATCTGGGCGCTGCAGCTGTTGATCATCCAGAAGGGCATGGAGACGGTGCGCCGCTTCCAGGACTGGGCCGGTCCCGCCGTGTGGGTGATGATGCTGCTTCTGGCCATTTATCTCTGCGTGAAATCGGGCAGCTTCGCCTTCACCAGCGACATCCCGATGGACGTGCTGCGCGAGAAGACCGCCGACGCCGGCATTCCAGGCGACCCGGGATCGTGGACCGCGCTCTTCGGTGCCGCGGCGATCTGGGTGACCTATTTCTCGGCGCTCTATCTCAACTTCTGCGATTTCGCCCGCTACGCGCCGGACAATGCCGCCCTTCGCAAGGGCAATATCTGGGGCCTGCCGGTCAATCTGATCCTGTTCTCGCTGGTCGCCGGCGTCACCACAATCGCCGCCTACGACGTCTATCACGAAATGCTGCTCCACCCCGACCAGATCTCGGCCAAGTTCGACAGCTGGTTCCTGGCGGCGCTTGCGGCGCTGACCTTCGCCGTTGCCACGCTTGGCATCAACGTGGTGGCGAATTTCGTCTCGCCGGCCTTCGACTTCTCCAACGTCTTCCCGCGTCAGATCGACTTCAAGAAAGGCGGCTACATCGCGGCATTGATCGCGCTGGTGCTCTATCCCTTCGCGCCGTGGGAGGGCAGCGCCGCGCATTTCGTCGGCATTATCGGCGCGACGATGGGGCCGATCTTCGGGGTGATGATGGTCGACTACTACCTGATCCGCAAAAGCGAGGTCGACGTGCCGGCGCTCTACCGAGAAGATGGCGAATTCCGCTTCCAGGGCGGCTGGCACGTCAACGCCTTCATCGCCGCCGGCATCGGCGCGATCTTCTCCTCGATCCTGCCCAATTTCACCAACCTGCTGCCGTCCTGGTGGGGCGTCTATGGCTGGTTCTTCGGTGTGGCCATCGCCGGCGCCGTCTACTACGTCCTGCGCACTATGGCGCTCGGCGCCGGCGCCAGAACAGCCAAGGCCTGAAAAATCAAGAAGGGGCGGCGAAAGCCGCCCTTTCAATCTGCTTGCCGACCATCTCGGCGAGGCGGCGCACCGTGTTCCAATTGCGCGTCGTGCCGATACCCACACGTTTGTGGTTGATGGCCGCGAGCAATCGCGAACTCGGCCTTTCACGGGAAAATACAAACCAGATGTCGCCGCCGACCAATCGCACCTTCTCATCTTCGGCAGCGTAGGCGGCAAGGTCGGCAACAGCTTCCTCAAACGCAGGCTCACGCATCACGCGCACCGCAACCTGATCGGCCGCACCGGCGGATTCAGCCGGAAACGGATTGCCGGCGGCAAGTTTCAGCCAATCCTCGGCGCCACGCACGATGATGTCGACCTGGCGACCAAAAGTATTCTCGAAGGCCTTTTCCAGCCGTTGCTCGAGCTTCGAAATTTCACCTGTCCGCGCCTCGAACACCAGATTGCCGGTGGCCACCAGCGTGCGGACGTTCTTCAATCCCAGACCCTCGGCCATCGCCTTGAGATCGGCCATAACCACGCGCCGCCCCTCGCTCAGAATGATGCTGTAGAGCAGCGCGACGTAGGTCTGCATTATGAATCCGCACGGCCAACTCGCAGGCTGGAGCCTGGATATCAACACATCCTAAACCAGGCGCGACTGATCCACCGCCGCCGAGATGAAGCTGGCGAACAGCGGATGCGGCTCGAGCGGCCGGCTCTTCAGTTCGGGATGGTATTGCACGCCGATGAACCAGGGATGGTCTGGATATTCGACCGTCTCCGGCAGCACGCCGTCGGGCGACATGCCGGCGAAAACCAGGCCGCACTCTTCCAGCCGCTGCTTGTAGTCGATATTGACCTCGTAGCGGTGCCGGTGGCGCTCGGAAATCTGCGTGTCGCCGTAAATGTCAGCAATTTTCGAGCCCTTGGCGAGTTCGGCCTGGTAGGCGCCGAGCCGCATCGTGCCGCCGAGATCACCGGTGGCCCGGCGCTTCTCAAGCATGTTGCCTTTCAGCCATTCGGTCATCAGGCCGACGACGGGCTCATCCGTCGGGCCGAACTCTGTCGACGATGCGTGATCGACGCCTGCCAGCGAGCGTGCCGCCTCGATGCAGGCCATCTGCATGCCGAAGCAGATGCCGAAGTAAGGCACTTTGCGCTCGCGCGCGAACTTCGCCGCCAGGATCTTGCCCTCCGAGCCGCGTTCGCCAAACCCGCCGGGAACGAGGATGCCGTGCACCTTCTCCAGCCAGGGAGCGGGATCCTCCTTCTCGAAGATCTCGCTTTCGATCCAGTCGAGCTTGACCTTGACGTGGTTGGCGAGGCCGCCATGCGACAGCGCTTCGATCAGCGACTTATAGGCGTCCTTCAGCCCCGTGTACTTGCCGACAACGGCGATGGTTACCTCGCCTTCCGGATTGTGGATGCGCTTGGACAGCGCCTGCCAGGGCTCCATGCGCGGTTTCGGCGCCGGGTCGATGCCGAAGGCGGCGAGCACTTCCGAATCGAGCCCCTCCTGGTGATAGGCCATCGGCACGTCGTAGATATGCGGCACGTCCAGCGCCTGGATGACGGCGCTTTCGCGCACGTTGCAGAACAGCGACAGCTTGCGCCGCTCCTCCTTCGGGATCGGCCGGTCGGCGCGCACCAGAAGGATGTCGGGCGCAATGCCGATGCCGCGCAGTTCCTTGACCGAATGCTGCGTCGGCTTGGTCTTCAGTTCGCCGGCGGTCGGGATATAGGGCATCAGCGTCAGATGCACATAGACCGCGTTGTTGCGCGGCAGGTCGTTGCCGAGCTGGCGAATCGCCTCCAGGAAAGGCATCGCCTCGATATCGCCGACCGTGCCGCCGATCTCGCACAGTACGAAGTCATAGTCGTCATTGCCGTCCAGCACGAAATGCTTGATCTCGTCGGTGACGTGCGGGATCACCTGAACGGTCGCGCCGAGATAGTCGCCGCGCCGCTCGCGCTCGATGATGTTCTTGTAGATGCGGCCGGTGGTGATGTTGTCCTGCTGGTTCGCGGAACGCCCGGTGAACCGCTCGTAATGGCCGAGATCGAGGTCGGTCTCGGCGCCGTCATCGGTCACGAACACTTCGCCGTGCTGGTACGGCGACATCGTTCCGGGGTCGACATTGAGGTAGGGGTCGAGCTTTTTGATCCGCGCGCGATAGCCTCGCGCCTGCAGGAGAGCCCCAAGAGCTGCTGCGGCGATGCCTTTTCCGAGTGAGGAAACCACGCCGCCTGTGATGAATACATATCGCGCCATGGGAGTCATCGCTTAACGCGGCCTGATTGATTCCGCCAGAGAAAAAACCGCCGCGAAGGCTTTTTCCCAAAATGGCACGGGGGGCCCGCAAAGAGGCTTTGATACATTCAAAACAAAAGGGCCGGCGGTGCCGGCCCTTTCGGCAGTTTGATGGAAACCCTTAGATAATAACGACCTTCGTGCCGATCTTGACGCGGCTGTAGAGGTCCATGACGTGCTCGTTGATCATGCGGAAGCAGCCATTGGAGGCGCTGGTTCCGATCGAGTTCGGCGCGATCGTGCCGTGGATGCGCAGATGCGTGTCCTTCTTGCCGTCATAGAGGTAGATAGCGCGCGCGCCGAGCGGGTTCTCGCCGCCGCCGGGCATGCCGTCCTTGTACTGGCCGTAATGCTTCGGCTCGCGCTTCTGCATGTCGAGCGTCGGGATCCAGCGCGGCCATTCCTGCTTGTCGCCGACCGCCACGGTGCCCTTGAACTGCAGGCCTTCGCGGCCGACAGCGATGGCATAGCGGCGCGCAGTGGAAAACGACTCGACGAGGTAGAGGCGACGGGCGCTGGTGTCGATCACGATGGTGCCCGGCTCATAGCCGGTGAACGTGACGTCCTGCGGCACGAATTCCGGCTTCACCTTGAAGGGCCGCTTGGCGTCCTTCTTGGCCAGCGCCGAATCAAGTGCGCGGGTCTCTGGCAGATAGCTGATCGAGGACACCGAGGCACCGCCGAACAGGCCTGCGAACAGCCCACCGCTGCTCGTCTGCTTCTGGCCGGGCTGCTCACTGCGCAATTCACCGTTGTTGCCGGTGGCGGTGATGTTCATGGCTTCCGCCGGGATCGGCTCCTCGGCCTTGACCGCAACGAGCGGCGCTATCGGCTCCAGCGGCGCAAGGATGTTGGTGGTGTTCTTGGCCGGTTTGGCGTCGGCGACTTCAGATGCGGCCGCCCCGCCGCCCTTCTTGGCGAGCCATTCCTGGCGCGCCGCGTCTGCCTTGGCCTTTGCCGCCTCGCGCATCGCCAACTTGCGAGCCTCGAGCGCCTTTTGCTTGGCGGCTTCCTTGTCGGCCACGATCTTGGCCTCGAGCTTGCTGATCTGCGCAAGGTCGTCCGAAGTCGGGTTTTTCTTCTTCTTGAGGAGCCTCAGCTGCGATGCGTCGCTTTTGGCGGCGACGACTGGAATTGCGTCGGTCGTCTCTACCGACGGGGAAGTGGCCAGGTTTGCCGGTCCGGCAAAGGCCGCGGAACCCATGCCGAGGACGGCACAGACTCCCAGGAGGATGAAGCTGCGAAGCTGCATGGCGAAGATCCGATTGTCAAAAGCAAGTTGCCCACGGCATCGCCCGGCGCCCCCCAAGGACGCAGATAAAGTGCCGCGGGCAATCTATAATCGATTAGCCGTCATCGCCTCAAGCTGAGGCAGGCGCCACGCCCGGTTGAATCTTTGTGATCGGACGCGCATTTGCCGCGACTGTGTTCAAAGAACAACAGATCGCGGCCCGGTCCTTGGCTGGCTACTGGTTCGGAACCTGCGGCGTGACCGGCAAGGTGACGCCGTTGGCTGCCGGCGCTGGCGCAGCCGGAGCAGGCGTTGTCCCCGGAGCCGGCGCCATGGTGCCGTTGGCAAGAGGCGTCGTGGTCGTCGTACCGCCTGACGGAGCCGCGGGAGTCGTGCCGCTGGCCGGAGCCGCGGGCTTGGAGGTGCCCACCGGCCCATTGGAACCCGGCAGCTGGTTGAGCACGCCGCTGCCCTGGCTCGACGTCGCCGGACGGTCGAGAATGTCGATCGGCTTTTCGCCGTAGCGGGCAAGGATCGACAGCGCCAGCGAGGTCACGAAGAACGCAGCCGCCAGGATCGCGGTGGCGCGGGTCAGCGCATTGGCAGCGCCTCGCGCGGTCATGAAACCGGAGCCGCCGCCGATGCCCAGGCCGCCGCCTTCGGAGCGCTGCAGCAGCACCACGCCGACAAGGGCGAGCACGACCATGAGGTGGATGACGATCAGTACGGTTTCCATAATTTATCCTGGCGAGGCCAAGCGCTGCCGCGCATACGACCGGTGTTTTGGAGGCGGCTCCTTACAATGCTTTGGCGGCATTTCCAAGCCCGTGGCCGGGAATATGGGAAGCAATGCGGCCGATACAACGATTTATGCCGCTGAAGCCGAGGTGACGTTCTCTAGGAGATGTTCATGTAGGCTTCCGCGATCGCCAGGAAGTCGGCCCCCTTCAGGCTGGCGCCGCCGACCAGCGCGCCGTCGACATTCTCGACGCCGAGCAGTTCCACCGCGTTGGACGGCTTGACCGAGCCGCCATAGAGAATGCGCATCCTGGCCGCGGCATCGCCGAGCAGACCGGTCAGCTTGCCGCGGATATGCGCATGCGCCTCGGCGACGTCGGCCGCCGTCGGGGTCAGGCCGGTGCCGATCGCCCACACCGGCTCGTAGGCAATGATGGTGTTCGCCGCAGTGGCGCTGGTCGGAACCGATCCTTCGAGTTGGCGCGACAGGACATCGAGTGTGGCGCCCGCCTCGCGTTCGGCGCGCGTCTCGCCGATGCAGATGATGGCCACCAGCCCTGCCCGCCAGGCAGCCGAAGCCTTGGCATGGACCGTCGCATCGTTGTCGCCGAACAGTTCGCGGCGCTCGGAATGGCCGACAATGACATGGCTTGCGCCGGCGTCCTTCAGCATCTCGGCGGAAATCTCGCCGGTGAAAGCGCCGCTCTCCTTGGGATGGCAATCCTCTCCGCCGGCCCGCACCGGCGTGCGCGACAGGATCTCGGCTGCGCGCTGGAGCAACGTCGCCGGCACGCACACCACCGCTTCGGTCTCGGCGTCGAGTCCGCTCATGAACCCGTTGCCGATCGACCGCAGCTCGTTGAGCGAGGCGCTGGTGCCGTTCATTTTCCAGTTGCCGGCGACAAGGGGGCGGATTCCAGGGGTCATGGGACTCGTTCTCCGAGCGACATTAAGCAGCGCCCTCACTACCAAAATCAGGTCACAAAGCAATCGACAGTGGACCGGAAGGGCGCTATTGCGCTTGTTTCAGACTCGGCGCACGCGAAAATGCGCAAAACTCGGAAGTATGCATGCTTGGTATATTGAGAAGCGCGGCGGGCACCTGGGTCGCGAAAGCGCTGCTGTTGTTGCTGGTCCTGAGCTTTGCCGCCTGGGGCATTACCACGCGCATGGTGGGCGGCGTTCTGGGCGGCCATCACGCGGTGATCACTGCCGGCGGCACCGAGGTCTCGATCAACGAATACCGCCTCGCCTACGATCGTCAGCTCTCGATGTTGTCGCAGCAATATGGCCAGCGCGTCACCCAGGAACAGGCCAAGCTGCTCGGTGTCGACAATCAGGTGCTGGCGCAGCTCGTGTCGGGCGCTGTGCTCGACGAACAGGCGCGCAAGCTCGGCCTCGGCCTTTCCAAGGACCGGCTGGCCGAACTGACACGCGAGGATCCGGCTTTCAAGGGCCCCAGCGGCCAGTTCGATCGCCGGACGTTCGAATACCTCCTTCGCCAGCTCAACATGCGGCCCGAGGATTATCTCAA
>NZ_RZSB01000241.1:0-7830 GCF_004023285.1 Mesorhizobium sp. M2A.F.Ca.ET.067.02.1.1 | reverse complement strand
TGATGATGCTGACGACTCCCTTCGGGAAGCCGGCCTTCTCGAACAGCCTGCCGAAGAAGAGCGCCGAGACCGACGAGAATTCCGAAGGCTTCCATACGACGGTATTGCCCGCGGCCAGCGCCGGCGCCAGCTTCCAGGTCGCCAGCATCAGCGGCGAGTTCCACGGCGTGATCGCCGCCACGACGCCCAGAGGCTCGAGCTTGGTGTAGTTGAAAACGCCGGGCTTATCGATCGGGATGACGCGTCCCTCGATCTTGTCGGCCAGCCCGCCGAAGAAGCGGAACCATTGCGGGATGTATTTGCATTGCATCCGCATTTCGTTGATGAGCTTGCCGTTGTCCCGCGTCTCCAGAACGGCGAGATTTTCCGCCTCCTCGGCGACGAGGTCGGCAAAGCGCGCCATGATCTGGCCGCGCGCGCTCGCCGTCATCGACCGCCATTCCCCCCGGAAGGCTTGTGACGCGGCCTCCACGGCCGCATCGACATCGGCAACGCCGGCGCGCGGAACAAGCGCCCAGGCCTTGCCGGTGAAGGGATCGAAGGACTCGAAATACTCGCCCGACGCCGCGGCGGCCCAACGGCCGCCGATCAGCATGGCAAGCTTGTCCTCGGCGAGCGGCGGACGCTGGATCATGCGCCCATTTCCTGCAGGGCCTCGCGGGCATTGCGGAAGGCGTCGACGCCGGCTGGCACGCCGGCATAGATGGCTACCTGCAGCAGCACCTCGCGAATTTCGTCCTTGGTGACGCCGTTGCGGATCGCGCCCTTGACGTGCATCTTCAATTCATGCGGCCGGTTGAGCGAAGCGAGCATCGCAAGGTTCAGCATGCTGCGCGTCTTGCGGTCGAGCGTCTCGCGGCCCCATACGGCGCCCCAGCAATATTCGGTCACCAGCTCCTGCATCGGCCGGTTGAAATCGTCGGCGCTGGCGAAAGATTTCTCCACAAACTCGGCTCCGAGCACCGCCTTGCGGATTTCGAAGCCCTTGTCGAACATGTCCTTACCCATCGGGTTATTCCTTTCTGCTTAGGAGGAATCAGAGGCCGGGTGTCGGCCGGTATTTGCGACCGCGCGCCAGCACGTGGCCAAGCGAGCCGTCGGTGAGGTAGATCTGGGTGGCCTTGGAATCGTACTGCACGCTTTCCTGGCCGGGATAGCCGAGCAGCTCGCGCACGCGCGGGTTCATGTAGTAGGTGCAAATCGCGATCGTCGTGACGGCAGAGAAGGCGGCGCCGTCGTCCTTGTTGAGCCTTTCGAGATGCGCTTCCGCGCTCAATGCGGGATCGGCGTCGAGCGCACGATAAAATCCTTCCTTGAGATCGACGCGAAAATCGAGCGCCTGTTCGGCATCGGCGAAGCTGCAGACGGAACCGAACGCCGGCATTGTGCCGTGGGCCGGGATGAGGAAGTCCGCAAGAGCGAGGAAAGTCTTGTCTTTGCTCATCTCAGGCGACCTTCTGGTTGCGACGTTCCGCAATCATGCGACGCGTGTTGCGCAACGCCACCGCCATGATCGTCGCAGTCGGGTTTGTCGCCCCCGAGGTCGGGAAGGTCGAGGCGTCCATGATGTAGAGATTGGGCACGTCATGGCAGGCACCCCACTGGTCAACCACCGAGCGCTTGGGGTCGTCGCCCATGACGGTCGTGCCGATCAGGTGCCAGCCGGACTCGCGCACCGGCGTGGAAACGAGCGTCTCGATGGCGCCGGCGGCGCGCACCGATTCCAGGCAGCGGTCGATGTTGAACTGGAGTAGGCGGTTCGAGTTCTCGTTGACCTTGTAGATGATCTGCGGCGCCGGCAGGCCGTCGGAGTCGACGAGATCCTTCGACAGTACCACCTGGTTCTCCTCTTCCGGCAGGTCCTCGCCGACAATGCCCCAGATCAGCGAATGACCGAAGCGGCGGACGACATTCTCGTGCAGGTTGGCGCCCCAGAAATCCTGGAAGCGGCCTTCCTCGGCGACATAGACCTTGGAGCCGATGGCGCCCGACACGCCGACCGGGCCGCCGGACGGCATGCAGTTCCATTTCGATCCGCGCACGAAGCCGCGCCGCTCGTCGGTCTCGTAGAATTCGAGCGAATAGACCTGCTGCCCGAACGGGCCGCGCCAGGAGTCCAGCGGATCCGCGTAGGAGGCAAGGATGCTGGCGAAGGGATGCATCATCAACCGTTTGCCGACCATGCCCGAAGAGTTGCCCAGCCCGTCCGGGTGCTTCGCCCCGCCCGACATCAGCAGCAGCCGCGGCGTGCCGACGCCATTGGCGCAGAGGATGACGACCTTGGCGCGCTGGCGCCGGTCGCGGCCATTGGCGTCGACATAGACGACGCCGGTGGCGAGCCCCTGCTCGTTGGTCTCGACCTCCTTGACGCGGGCACGCGTGACAAGCCGGGCGCCGGCCTTCAGCGCAAGCGGCCAGTGCGAACGGTCGGTGGTCGACTTCGCGCCTTCGGGGCAGCCAGTGAGACAGGTGCCGCGCCGCACGCAGGCGTTCAACTCGCCGAATTTTTCGGACGGTATCGCATTGCTGCCCGGCCACCAGTGCCAGCCCATGCGCTCCATGCCGAGCGCGCCGCGCAGACCGACGGAGCCGATCGGCAGCGCCGGGAAAGGATATGGTCCCCGTGGCGGAAATGCCGGGTCGCCGGCAAGGCCAGACACGCCGACCTCGCGCTCGATCTCGAGCTGGTAGGGCAGCAGATCCTCATAAGAGAAAGGCCAGTCCTCGGCCACGCCGTCGAGCGAGCGGACGCGGAAATCGGAGGGCAGGAAATGCATCCACTGCGCGCCGTAGAGCGTAGCGCTGCCGCCGACGCCGGCGAACATCAGCGGGTTTATGTCGGTGGTCGAGGTGTCGACCGGATAGTCGTTCGGGTTGTCGCGCACATTGGGGTTGGGGTGCCAGAGCTTGGTGCTGACGAGCTCGTGCTCGGGCCGCGCGCCGGTGTAGTCGTTGTATTCGGGCCATTCGCCCTGCTCCAGCACGACGACCGAGTGGCCAGCTCGCGCGAGATGAAGCGCCGCGACCGAGCCGGAAGGTCCGGCGCCGACGATGGCGACATCCACTTCCTCGTCGCGCCGTACGCGGGCGCCGCGTTCGCTCAGGCTCTCGACATTCATTTGCTACCTCCCTCGGTGGCTGGCGACCGGCTCATGCGAGCCTTGTGCGGTAGAAAGCAGCCGCGCCTATGATGATAATGCCCTTGATGATGAGCTGCATCTCGATCGGGAAGCCCAGCAAGAGCACCAGATTGTTGATGACGACCAGGACCGCGACGCCAAGCAAAGCGGCAAAGATGTTGCCGCGTCCGCCGGTGAGCGCCACGCCGCCCATGACCGCCGCGACGACCGAGTCGAGTTCGTAGCCCTGGCCGACCCAGTTGGAGACCGTCCCGACATAGCCGAGCAGGAACAGGCCTCCGATGCCGGCGCAGACCGAGCAGATGACGTAGCAGAAGATGATGACGCGATCGGGCGCGACACCGTTGAGGAACGCGGCCTTGGGATTGCTGCCCACCATGAATATTTCGCGCCCGAGACGTGAGCGGTGCAGCACGATGCCGAAGACGATAGCCAGCAGCGCCAGGGTGATGAGGTTGACCGGGATGCCAAGGATGCGGCCCGAGGCCAGAAAGCCCATGCCCGGCGGCAGCGTGCTGATCGGCGCGCCGCCCGTATAGGCAAAACGGACGCCCTGCAGGATGATCATCATGGCCAGCGTGGCAAGGAACGGGCTGACGTTGCGCTTGGCGACCAGCCAGCCGTTGACGAGGCCGACGACGGCGGAGAAGGCGATCGCCGCCATGAAGATCAGAGGGATCGCGTCATTGGTCGTCGCCTTGAAGGCGGTTGCAAGCACGGCCACCGTCGCCATCAGCGAGGCCACCGACAGGTCAAGCCCGCGCACCAGGATGACGAAGGTCTGACCGACCACCACCATGCCGAGCGGGGCCGCGATGGTGAGCACGTTAACCAGGTTGGCCGGCTGCAGGAAAGTGGGCGAGAGCGCTGCCGCGACCAGCAGCAGCGCGAGGAGGAAGACGATCAATCCATAGCGCTCGAAAACCGAGGCGACGGACATGCCTCGCGACCGGGGCAGCGGTGTCTCCAGCGGCGCCATCACTGCCTCCGCCTCGTGGTGTAGATGCTGACGGCGATGATGATGATCAGGCCCTGGATTACCCACTGGTAATAGGAAGACACGTTGAGGAAGTTCAGCAAATTGTTGAGCATCGTCACCAGGAGCACGCCGAGCAGCGTGCCGAGGACGCCGCCGCGCCCGCCGGCGAGAATGGTGCCGCCGACCACCACCGGCGTGATCGATTGCAGCGTCAAGGCGGTGCCGATGCGCGGATCGCCGACACCGGTGCGGGCGGTCAGGAAGATCGCCGCCAGCCCGGCGCACAGGCCGGACAGCGCATAGGCCATCACCACGATGCGGTTCACCGGCAGGCCGTTTAGCCGCGCTGCCTCGCGGTCGCCGCCGACGAAGTAGATGCTGCGGCCCGAGCGTGAGCGCTGAAGCCAGAGGCCGGCAAGCGCGAAGATCACGACCAGGACGATCGCCGTCACCGGGATGCCCCACAGCTTCGCGTAGGAGAAGTCGGCCAGGCCGCGCGGGACTGACCCGCCCGGCTCCTTGTTGTACATCAGCGTGCCGCCGAAGATGATCGACGACATCCCGAGCGTGACGATCAGCGGGTGGACGCGCAGCACGATGGTGAGAAGCCCGTTGAGTGCGCCGATCGCCGTCGCGGCGATCAGGGCGAGCGGCAGGGCCAGCCAGAACAGGTCCGGCCGCCATTCGAGGAAATGCGCGATGAAGACGGTCGAGGCGCTGACGAGCGAGCCGACCGCAAGGTCGATGCCGCCGAGTAGCACCACGAATGTCTGGCCAAGGCTGACCATGCCCAGCACGACGAGCTGCTGGAACAGGTTGCCGAAGTTGCGCCAGGTGAGGAACCGATCTGACAGGAAGCCGCCAGCCACAACGAGCAGGATGAGCAACGCCACAACGATCACATAGGACAATGAAAGCCGGTTGCGGCGAAATTCGGCAACGACGGCGCTCATGCGACCTGCTCCAGCCGCGCCTTGCCCTCGCGCCGGACGACCGAGCGCACGGCGAGATCCATGATCGTCTCTTCGGTGGCGGACGCGCCGTCGATCTCGCCCGCGCCATGGCCCTGCGACATCACGAAGATGCGGTCCGACAGGCCGATGATCTCCGGCAGCTCGGAGCTGATCATGAGAATGCCCACGCCCTGCTCTGCCAAATTGCGCACGATGCGGTAGATTTCGACCTTGGCGCCGATGTCGACGCCGCGCGTCGGCTCGTCGAGGATGAGCAGCTTGCGGGCGATGCGCGACCAGCGGCCGAAAAGCACCTTCTGCTGGTTGCCGCCGGAAAGATTGCCGACCTTGACCTCCGGCGAAGGCGCGGCGACGGCGAAGTTGCGCATCTGCTCGAGAGCGATGTCGCGTTCGCCACGCCGGTCGATCAGGCCTCGTCTGGTGACGCCGGCCAGATCGGGCGCCATGACATTCGCCGAGATCGGCAGGCCGAGGAAGAGCCCCTCATCCTTGCGGTTCTCGGTCAGAAAGCCGACGCCGTTGCGGATCGCCTCGCGCGGCATGCGCCGGTCTAGCGGCTTGCCCTCGAATTCGATCGTGCCGCCATCGAGGTCGCGCGTGCCGAAGATGACCTCCGCCACTTCGGTGCGGCCCGAGCCGACCATGCCGGCGATGCCGACGACCTCGCCTGGCCTGACGGAGAGGCTGACATCGCGCACGCGGTGGCCGGCTCGAAGGTTGCTGACCTTGAGGATGTCCGGCCCGCTGGCTGGCGCCTTGCGGCGTGCCGGATAGATCTGCTCGAGGCGGCGTCCGACCATCTTGGTGATCATCTCGTCGCGTGTCAGGTCGCCGACGGGACCAGTCCCCGCCACTTGTCCATCCTTCAGGATCGTTACGCGGTCGGCGATCTCGAAGATCTCTTCCAGGCGGTGCGAGACATAGACGATGCCGACGCCTTTGCCTTTCAGCCGCCGCATGTTGTCGAACAGGAGATCGACCTCGTGGCCGGAGATCACGGCCGTCGGCTCGTCGAGCACGAGGAGCCTCACCTCCCCGACCAGCGCCTTGGCGATCTCGACCATCTGCTGGTCGGCAAGCGGCAATTCGTCGATCTTGGCATGGGTAGAGATCTTCACGCCGAGCTGCGACAGGATCTCGGCTGCCCGCGCATGGCGGGCGCGGCTGGAGATCAGGCCCAGGCCGCTGCGCGGCTGCGCGTCGACCAGGATGTTCTCGGCGACCGAAAGCTCGGGAAACAGAGCGAGTTCCTGATGGATGACGTGGATACCCGCCGCGCGCGCCTGCTTGGGCGACTGCCAGGAAACCGGCTTGCCGAGATAGGTCATGCTGCCGCCATTCGGCTTGATGGCGCCGCCCATGACGCGGATGAGCGTTGATTTTCCCGCGCCGTTTTCGCCGAGAAGAGCATGGATCTCGCCAGGACGAACGGCAAAGTTCACCTTGTCCAGGGGTTTTACGCCCGGATACTCCTTCTCGATGCGACTGAGCTCGATGACGGGAGTGACCATTTATCCGATGCTCGAAATTCCGGTTACGCAAGGGTGTGCGTCCAAAGGAACGCACACCCTGTCAGGCTGGGAGGCTTACTTCGGATAATCGGGCTTGAACGTGCTCGGATTGTACCCCGCCGGCAAGCCATTGCTCGGCGACAGGTCGCCCGGGTCGCTCATGCTGACATGGTCGAGAAGGTGGCGGTCACCCTTGACCGAAACCGTGTCGGCTCCGGGCGAGGTCACCACATTGAAACTGACCTCGACCTTTTCCGGAACCGGTATGCCCTTCATGACATCGAGCACGGTCTCGACACCGGTGATACCCATCGAAGTCGGATAGTCGATACCGACCATCTTGATGTTGTGCTGGGAGGCCAGCTGATACATCAAGGCGATGTCGCCGCCGGTCATCGGCGGAATTTCACCGTCCTTGTAGCCGGCCGCGAGGAAGGCCTGGATGGCGCCCGAGCCCTGCAACGCGCTGTCGGCCAGCACGCCGTTGATCTCCTTGCCGTGCTTCTGGATGAGTGCGGCCATCACCGATTTGCCGGTCGCGGGATTCCAGTCGCAATACTGCTTCTCCAGCACCTTGATGCCGGGGAACTTGCCGAACACCTCTTCATTCGCCTTGATGCGGATTTCGGCGACGCTCGAGCCGGCAATACCGGGCAGCATGACGATGTTGCCCTTACCGCCAAGCGTTTCGCACAGCCACAGGGCTTCGAGGCGACCGAGCGCCCAGTCCGAAGCGGTGATGTAGGTGATGTAGTTGCTTGCCGTCTTGACCTTGCGGTCGACCATGATGACGGGAATTCCCTGCTCCATGGCGCGGCCGACGACGGAGTCCAACGCGTCTTCCGTGGCGGCGGCGATCAGCAAGACATCGACGCCCTGGCTGATCAGGTCCTGGATATCGGCGATCTGCTTCGAGGGATCGTCATTGGCGTCGGTCGCCAGAAGATGCGTGATCTCGTCGCGATGCTGGCCGGCCGCCCAGAACACGCCGTGCTGGAACGCCACGCGCCAGGCATTCGATATCGAGGCGTTGGAGAAGCCGATCGTATAGGGACCTTCCTTTTTCCACTTCGAGGTGTCGACCATGGAGTTGGCGTTCGGATTCCAGATCCAGGTCCGCGGCACGCCGTAATAGCCGGGCTTGGTTTCCTCCGCCGCGGCGGGCGCGGTCGCGCCGAGCCCCAGGGTCGAGACGGCGCCGGCAGCCGCCAGAGCGGCGGGCGCCT
>NZ_RZSB01000240.1:0-7832 GCF_004023285.1 Mesorhizobium sp. M2A.F.Ca.ET.067.02.1.1 | reverse complement strand
GAACTGCCAGGCCAAGCCGGACGCCAACGACCAGCAGCAGAAACAGACGCAAGAGGCCGATACGGATGAGCTGTCGAAACAGCTCGGCAATTGCGGCGGCGTGCTGGAGCCGCCGCCGACCGGCGACAAGAACGCGACGACCCCGCCGCCGACCGGCAGCGAAATGCCGGTGATCAAGCCGGGCGAGGTGCCGCCGCAGACTGGGCAGTGACGAGGCGCGCGCCTCACTCGATAAGGATCAGTGCTTGCGCTTCTCGCTCTCGGCCGGCTTGAGGACCGGCGAGGCGTGCGCCTCGCGGATCATCTGCAGGGCCTCGTCGCGGGTGAGGCCGCATTTGCGGGCAAAATAGGTTGCTTCGTGGATCTCGGCGCGCGAGGCCTCCACAACGCCGGAAGAGGTCGGTTTGTTTTTCTTCTTGGCCATCGGCTCACCGCGCCATGAATCACTTAGTCAGCTAAATATAGATGCAATGCCTGCTGTTGCAAATCGCCGATTGCGCCCGACCGGCGGGCCGTGAGGGGTGCATTGGTTTCTGCTGAAAAAGCGCCTTGGAATATTCCGGCTATGTCGCTGTTCAATCTGACCAGGAGAACGGCCATGACGGACGACAGGACCAAACGCGACTTTCGATACCGCGACCGCGTGTCGGCGGGCGAGGAGCATGAGGTGCGCTACTGCGCGAAGCAGCATCGGATCCACTCCTGAGCAGGTTCACAGAGCTGATCAGCGAGCACGGGCAACGACCGCAAGACGCTCGGGCGTCAGCGAGGAAGCTGCGGGATTGACAGACATTCCCGGTCGGAACCGGCCTGGCAGGACAGGTCCGGCAAGCATTGCCGGCGACCAACCGTGATCGCTCGGCCAATCATATGTTAGGGCGTCACCCCGCCGAAGGTGTAAGTTCGAGCAGTCGCCGCACAGAGCAAAGGCAAGCGCGCGCCGGAAGAGCCCATCACGCTTTCGCCCAACCTATCAAGGGAAGTGGAGCTTCGATGAGCGACGGAGGAGGCGGCCATTATGCCGCGAAGGGTGAGTATCTCGATCACCGTCTGGAATGCCCGCACTGCGGAACGATCCGGTTGAACATCCCCAGGAACGCCCAATCCTCAACGCCGATCCATTGCGCCGAGTGCGGGGCCTATCTTGGCACGTGGGACGAAATCCAGACCGACTTCGAGCGACAGGGAGGCACCGACGGAGTGTTTCGCCTGGCAAGCGGCCGCATCAGGCGGCTCGCATAAGCGGTCGGCTCCCGGTCAATGCCTGTCTTTCAAAAAGCGGGCTTCGCGAACGAGGGACGTCCAGTCAAAGCCGATCATATGGATTAGCTCCCTCGCTTGCGCCTCGGTTATACCCACTTCCTTGGCCAGCTTCCCGGCCAGCAGTCGGCTATCGACTTTTTCGTCGTGCCCGTCCTTCTGCATGCGCACTCTCCATCGCTCTACAAGTAAAGCGCAAAGCCAGGAGAGGTTTCGTTAGGCCGAGCTCGAAACGGTTTGGTATGAGCAAAAAGCCCGGAGAAGCGCGACGCAAAAAAGCCCGCTGGCATGAGCCAGGGGGAGAAGGTGGCTTGAGCTCGGCCCCGCCAGGGGCGAACGCCGACATGGTGCTCATGTGGCACCGGCCGCGCATCCACTTTTGTTAACCGTCGAGATCGTTTTCGCGCAATGGACCGCAACATGGCCGATCCCATCGGTTGCTTCGAAGACACGGCCGCAATGATCGACGCGCACCATCCATACTTCGCCAACAAAGCAGCGGAGTGTTCATAGACTCAGAACGAAGGTGGTCCGCAGTCTGCGGGGCCGTTCAAAATCGCTCGAACCGCTGCTCCACCTTGCGGGCGAACTTTTCCCGTTCCTCGTTGGAGATGCCTTCCACCGAGTATTTCGCCAGAAAGAGGTGCTTCTCCGTGCGTCCGCACATGGATTTCAAGCCGCGCAAAAGCACCTTCCTGCCCGGGTCCTGCATGTAGAGCCTGGTGTAACACCAGGGTGAGCCGAAGGTGGTGACGACGCCCATACGGCGAATATTCAAAAGTGCCGGCTTGATCGTGCCGCCATCCGTCGGCAGGTCGAACGCGACGCCCGGCCGCCACACGCGGTCGAAATATCCCTTGAGCACAGCAGGCATGCCCGACCACCAGGTCGGGAAGCAGAACACGCAAGCCTCGGCCCATTGCAACGCGTCGATATAGACCCGCAGTTCGCAGGTGCTGGCGATGGACCGGCGTGCCCCTTCAACTCCTCGACCTGCATGACGGGATCGAATTTCATGGCATAAAGATCCAAGTCGACGACCTCGTCGCCCCTGGCCTTGAGGACCCCCAAGACTCGCCTGTGAAGCGAGGCCACGTAGCTGTCCTGCGCCGGATGCGCGTAGACGACATTGACCTTCATCGCATGCCCCCACGCGGCTCTGATCCCGCTTCGAGGCTAGTCGAACGCCGTTGCTTTGCCTAGGCTTCGACGCGAGAAGTGGAGGGGCGCGGGATCAGGGCGGCGAGAGCTTCGGCAGAACCTCCAGGAGGCTCCACTCCGATGTCGGTTTGCCTACATTGGGTACCCCCACCAGGACGGCCCCGCCGAAGAGTTCCGGCTTGTCATAAGCGCTCGCCACCGCGAATGGCACACCGCGGCCGCGCAAGGCCTCGGCTACCGGCGTGACGAGATGGTCGCCTAAACTCACGTCGAGCAAGGCCACCGTCGGCAGTTCGTCTTCCAGCAGGCGGAGCGCGTGCGCGACTCTGGCGACCGGTCCCAGGACCCGCCATCCCAGGCGCTCGAGCATGACTTTAAGATCCATCGCGATGATGAATTCATCTTCGACGATCAGGATGGTCTTTTGCACCGGCCATCAATCTGGGCGAGCGGCCCTTTCGAGTGGGACGACTATCTCTGCTTCGAAACCTTCGGTTCGATAATTCTGTTCCACCTTGCCACCGAGATTGTAGGCGATGGCGAATTGAATGAGCTGGGTTCCGTACCCTGTCGAGGTGGGCTTGCGTACAGGCGGGCCCCCGCTCTCGCGCCAGGACAGGCGCAGCAATGGATGATCGCCCTGCTCGATCTCCCATCGAATTCGAACCGTCCCGGCCGGAGCTGACAAAGCGCCATACTTGACGGCGTTGGTTGCCAGTTCGTGCAGCAGAAGGCTTAGCGACGTTATCTGCTTCGAAGCCAACGTCACTGACGGGCCGGGCTCGATGATGATCGTCTCCGGAGCGGTCTGGAAGGGTTTCGTCGCGCGCGCCACCAGGGCTTCGAGACCATCTTCACCATGATCGCTGAATGCCAGGTCATTTGCATCCACAACGGCCTGCAGCCGGCCGAGGAACGCGCTACGATATTCCTCTGCCGAAATGCCTTCCGTCTTCGTTTGGTTGGCCAGCGCCCGCACGAGCCCGAGCAGGTTCTTGAGCCGGTGGCGCAATTCTCCAAAGACCGCTTCGAACTCTGCTTCTTTCCGGCTTCTGTCCGTAATGTCGACGATCGACAGCAACATGAGGTGGCTGACATTGTCCGGATTGAACACGGTGCGCGCTGTAAGAAGCATGACTTTTCTCCCGATACGCGGGAACTCATGCGTCACCTTGTAATCGATCACCGCCGAGCTTTTCGGGATCACCTCTCCAAGGAGATGACGCAGCTCGGGGATATCCCATTGACCGTTGCCGAGGTCGTACAGGTGCTGTCCGATCGTGTCGTAACGCTCGACCCCGAATGTTCTGAAGAAGGCGCGGTTGGCGCTCTGGACTGTCAGGGCGGAGTCCAGCACCAGCATGGGATCGGGAACAGTGTCGACAATGCCTTGGGCCTGCACGTGACCTGTCCGCAGAATCCGGTAGAGGTCTTCCAAATCCATTGCCGAAATACCCGTTAACCCGACAGCCTATAAGCCTGCCGCAGATCATACAACCGCGCTTCTCCAAAGCGAAGATCGCGCGAAGCGGCTTTATGGCATCGGCGCCGGGGTCCGTACTCCTCGGCCTCCGGCCTTCGGGTGTTCCCGGAACCATCACGCCGGCGCCGGGTTGTGATTGGCGGGCCGCGTCAGCCGGACCTGGTGGCAAAGAGAACAGGGCTGGTTTCTCCGGCTTCTCGCTCTGGCCAACGAAAAGGCAGTCGAGCTCTTGTCCCACCCGGCCCGCTCAAGGGAGGTCTTGTCAGCAATGGCAGGAAATATGCAGTCCGACAAAGCCGGCACCGAACCGCGCCCGGTCCGTGTCCGAGACAGGTGAGGGGGCGATGCCGCGCTGGGTCGACGAAGGCTGGATCATACTGAAGGAAAGCGTCAGCGGCTACATCAATGACAATGCGCTGAGCCATGGCGCGGCGATGGCTTTCTACGCCACCACGTCGCTAGCGCCGATCCTGTTGATCGTCGTCGCGATCGCCGGTTTCGTCATCGGCAACGATGCCGCCCAGCTGGCGCTGACGGCCGAGATATCGGGCGTGATGGGGCCACAGAGCGCCGACCTGCTGAAGGCCACGCTGGAGACCGCTTCGCATGGCTGGTCGAGCGCGCTTGCCACGCTGATCGGAGTGGTGACGCTTTTGGTCACGGCGTCGGGCGTCTTCGGCGAGATGCAGCAGTCGCTCAACGAAATCTGGAAGGTGAGGCCCAACGGGGCGTCGCTGTCGCGCCTTGTAAGGGCGAGGGCGGCGAGCCTCGGCCTCGTGGCTGCGCTCGGCTTCCTGCTCCTGGTCTCGCTCGCGGCCAGCACGGCGATCGCGGCGCTGGGCGAGATCATCAACCGGAGCCTGCCTTTCGGAGAACTGATCGTCAGCGCCATCAACACGATCGTCTCCTTCGCGCTGATCGCGTTCCTCTTCGCCGCGATCTACAAGGTCCTGCCCGACAGGGAGCTCACCTGGCGCGATGTCGGCGTCGGCGCGCTGGTCACCGCGCTGCTCTTCACCATCGGCAAGTCGCTCATCGGCTGGTACATCGGCACCAGCGCCATCGCCACCTCCTATGGCGCGGCCGGAGCCCTGATGGTGGTGCTGGTCTGGGTCTACTATTCGGCGCAGATCTTCCTCTTCGGCGCCGAAATCACCCGCGCCTATTCGCTGCGCCGCGGCACCCGGCCGGACCTCGCGCCAGCGGTGGCCGCCGATCCGCCGGCGGCCGCCACCGCCCCGCCGCCGGCGCGCGGCGCCTCGGGCATCGAAGTCGCCGTATGGATTGTCATCGCCTGCCTGATCACCGCGCTGATGTCGCAAACCGGCGCCAACAGGCCGAACCGCCCGCGATAAAACTGAGTGTCCAGCAAATGCGGCCCCGCCCTGGAAAAAGGCGTGTCCCTTACCGGTCGTTCAAGCGCTTTTCGATCTGGTAGGATAGCCAGCGGCAGAACATGCCGGCGATCGATGTGGCGGCGCCGCCGAGCAGGCAGGCAACCAGCAGCGGGCTTTGCGATGCGCTCGACCAGCTCACGATGGCGAGCAATATCACGCTGACCGTCGAGATCAGATAACCTATGCCTTTCAGCAGGTGGAGCGACGCTTTTGTCATCGCCAGAGTTTCCGCCTATGGCAACTCCCGGCCGGCGTTGAAGTTCCATGGTGAGCTCGGGAAGGCAGGCCTGCACGCTTGCCTTCCCGTAGGGCTGCGCAGCTTGCTCTAAACTCAGGCTGCCTCTGCCGCGACGTTGACCGCGGACTCGGCGAGCTTGGTGAGCGCGACGTCCGTCTCCTTCTCTTCGTTCAGCGTCTGGTCGAGCAAGGTGACGGCCTCGGCCAGGCCGAGTTCCTGCGCCCAGGTCCTGAGCGTGCCGTAGCGCGAAATCTCATAATGCTCGACGGCCTGGGCCGCGGCCAGTAGGCCTGCGTCGAGCGAGGGCGAGCCCTTGTACTCTTCCATGATCTCGGCGCCTTCCTCGGTGATGCCCATGATCGCCTGGCAGGTCTTGCCCACCGGCTTCTTGTCGATCACCTCGAACACTTCCTCGAGACGCGCGACATGTTCTTGGGTCTGGTCGCGGTGCTTTTCGAAAGCGGCCTTTAGCGCCTCGTCCTGCGCTGCCTTGGCCATCTTGGGCAGCGTTGCCAGGATCTTCTTCTCGGCGAAATAGATGTCCTTCAGCGTATCGTGGAAAAGTTCGTTGAGGCCCTTGTTCGAGGCCGCTTTCGTTGTCGGCATGTCTGCATCTCCTGAGTGGGTGGATAACCAACCCCAACACAGTTTTTTCGAACTTGTTCCCAACAGAATTTTCCAGTGAAAGCGCCCGGGAAACTCTCATTTGTTGTTGACCGCCGCCCGAACAAACGAGCCGACCGAAGCGGGCAGGCCGACCGTCCTCGGGGCGGCAATTCGCGCGGCTGCATTCTTTGATTCCGCCTGGAACTTTTTGCCAGCACAAGCGCTGTTGAAAAGCAGTTGTTTCCAATGAACGCAGGGAGAAGAAAAATGAATACCAAAATTCTTTGGATGAGCGCACTCGCGCTTTCGCTCGCGACCAGCGCGGCGATGGCCAGCAGCGCCAAAGGCACATCGGCCTTGGATGACCCGCAAAAGATGGCGCCTTTCTTCACCGATGCGGGGATGAAGACGATGAGATCCGGCGATGAGTTCAAGAAGGCATGGCTGGCCATGACCGAGGAAGACCGCACGTCGATCAAGAAGGATTGCGGCGACGAAACTATCGCCAAGCAGCATGACAATTTCTGCAAGATGACCAAGGAACTCGGCGGCGCAAACTGAGGCCGGTCGACAGACAAGGAACGGCGGCTCTTTCGGCCGCCGTTTTTGTTGTTCGTGGCGCCGGGCCAACGCGGCTCAACGCATTGCGCCGGGAGGAGACCCGTTATGGGCCGCGACGCAAGATCTTGTGTAGAGGGCGCGTATTCGACCGGGTGCCGATTACAGGCTGGACCTATCCATCATGGTGACCACGAGCTGCCGGCTCTCGACAAAGAGTTCGTGTAATTGCTCGAGGTTTTCGAGGTGACGGTTGGCCAATGCCGCGCCGTCGCCATCAGGGCGCATGTCGTTGACCTTTGGGCGCTGCAGCGTTGCAAGATCGGCGATCCTGAGGATGTTCTGGTCCACCATATCCAGCCGTTCGGACAATTTCGCGAATTTGTCCTCTTCAGCAATTAGCAGCCTTTGGACCGTCGCTCTGGTGCCGTCGTCCGTCTCCGTTTGAAGGCGGTCCACGAAGTGCTTGATGTTCTCCCTGGCGATAAAGCGGTCCATCAGGCTCGCCCTCCGAGCTTTGAAATCATATCCCCGTGGGCAGAGGGGAGTCGAGGCGCGCCATGACGACCAGGCCCCTCCGGAAATTGATGAAGATCAAAGCCGGCGCACGATCGCGGGCGCACAATACTGTGTTGCGATACGATCCTCACCCTCGCGTTGGGACCAGATGGTTAGCCCCGAAACCGAGCTTCAGATGCTCAATCGTCATATCCGCACGGGAGCGTCATATCTCCCGCCAGCGAGAGATTATCGATCGCCTCATCGAGCTGGGCGCGCCAGCCGAGCAGGCATTGGAACTGCTCGATTTATTCCGAGTCACGCAGGCGCTGCACATTGCCCACCGGGAGCGGCTTCTCGATTAAGTGACGCCCGCCAGCGTCACCGGATGCCGAGGAATCCAAGGATGGCAAGGACGATGACGATTGCTCCTACGAGCCAGATGATGTTGTTCATGTCTTCTCTCTCAATCCTTGATGAGGCGCTGCCTGTGCAGCTTTCGCCTTCGACCAACGGGAGCAAGTGGCTTCCGTTCCCGGTGTGGGCCCACGGTCCCGCGCGGTCCGGACCGAAGTCTTAACGGCGTCTCTCCTGATTGCCCGAACTTGGCCTCTCAGCGGTTGTCATCTCC
>NZ_RZSB01000023.1:0-23130 GCF_004023285.1 Mesorhizobium sp. M2A.F.Ca.ET.067.02.1.1 | reverse complement strand
GAGACATAGAGCTCCATGACGCCGCGGCGGATGGCGTCGAGCCGGTCCGACTGCGTGCGCACCACCATGCCTTCGCCGACCGGCGTCGTGCAGGAGGCCGGCGTGCCGCCGCGCCCTTCGATCTCGACCAGGCAGACGCGGCAGGAGCCGAAGGAATCCAGCATGTCGGTGGCGCAAAGCTTCGGAATCTCGACCCCGCCCTCCATCGCCGCGCGCATGATCGAAGTGCCTTCCGGCACCGTGATGCTCTGCCCGTCTACCGTCAGCGTGACCTGCCTCGTCGCTTTCGACTCCGGCGTTCCGTAGTCGATCTCTTCGATGAGTGTCGGGAAGTCGGCCTTGATGTTCATCTGCCAGCTCCTATTCAGCCGCCACGCGCGCTGGCGCGGGCTTGAAATCCTCGGGGAAATGCGTGATCGAGCTCATCACCGGGTAGGGCGTGAAGCCGCCCAGCGCGCAGAGCGATCCGAACTTCATCGTGTTGCAGAGGTCGGTGACCAGAGCGAGGTTCTTCTCCGCCTCGATGCCCGCGGCGACCTTGTCCAGAACCTCCACGCCGCGCGTCGAGCCGATGCGGCAGGGCGTGCACTTGCCGCAGCTCTCGATGGCGCAGAACTCCATTGCAAAGCGCGCCTGCTTCAGCATATCGGCCGTGTCGTCGAACACGGTGATGCCGGCATGGCCGATCAGTCCGTCGCGCTTGGCGAATTCCTCATAGTCGAAGGGGGTGTCGAAGAGCGCGCGCGGGAAATAGGCGCCGAGCGGCCCGCCGACCTGCACCGCCTTCACCGGACGCCCGGAAGCCGTGCCGCCGCCGATGTCGTCGACGATCTCGCCCAGCGTCAGGCCGAAGGCCGTCTCGAACAGGCCACCATTCCGGACGTTGCCTGCGATCTGGATCGGGATCGTGCCGCGCGAGCGGCCCATGCCGAAATCCTTGTAGAAGGCGGCGCCCTTGTCCATGATTACAGGCACCGAGGCCAGGCTGATCACGTTGTTGATTACCGTCGGCTTGCTGAACAAGCCTTGGATGGCCGGCAGCGGCGGCTTGGCGCGCACCACCCCGCGCTTGCCCTCGAGGCTGTTCAAGAGCGAGGTTTCCTCGCCGCAGACATAGGCGCCGGCGCCGACGCGGATCTCCATGTTGAAGGCGTTGGGCGAGCCCAGCACGTTGTGGCCCAGCACGCCGGCCTTGCGGGCGATCGCGACGGCCTTGTTCATCGTCGCCACCGCATGCGGATATTCCGAGCGGATATAAACGAAACCCTTGGTCGCGCCGGTGGCGATGCCGGCGATCGCCATGCCTTCGATCAGCACGAAGGGATCGCCTTCCATGATCATGCGGTCGGCGAAGGTGGCGCTGTCGCCTTCGTCGGCGTTGCAGACGATGTATTTCTGCGCGCCAGCCGTATCCAGCACCGTCTTCCACTTGATGCCGGTCGGGAAGCCGGCGCCGCCGCGGCCGCGCAGGCCCGACTCGGTAACCTGCTTGACGACATCGGCCGGCGTCATGGCGACGGCGTTCTGCAGGCCGCGCAGGCCGCCCAGCGACTTGTAGGCATCGAGCGACAGCGGATCGTTGATGCCGCAGCGCGCGAAGGTCAGCCGCGTCTGCTTGGCGAAGAAGGGGATCTTGTCGGGCGCGCCCAGCCAGCGCTTGTGGTGGCCGCCGGTGAGAAAACCGCTGTCGAACAGGCTCTTGACGTCGGACGGCTTGACCGGCCCGTAGGCGACGCGACCCTTGTCGGTCGCCACTTCGACCATTGGCTCGAGGAAATAGGCGCCGCGCGAGCCGTTGCGCACGATCTTGGCCTCGACGCCGCGCTCCTTGAGCTCCTTCTCGATCGCCCTGGCGACCTTCTCGGCACCGAGCGCCAGCGCGCCGGAATCTGCGGGGATATAGATGCGCGGGATCATGAACGCACCTCCGCGACGATCTCTTCGATCTTCTCGTCATCGAGCCGGCCGATGACTTCGCCGTCGAGCATCGCCGACGGCGAGCAGGCGCAAAGCCCGAGGCAGTAGACCGGCTCCAGTGTAACCGATCCGTCGCGCGTGGTCTCGTGGAAATCGATGCCGAGCAGCTGCTTGACCTTGGCCGCGACCGCATCCGACCCCATCGACTGGCAGGCTTCCGCCTGGCAGAGCTTGAGCACATGCCGTCCGGCGGGCTTGGCGCGGAAATCGTGATAGAAGCTGACCACGCCATGCACTTCGGCGCGGGAAAGGTTCAGCCCGTCGGCGATCACCGGCAACGCGTCCTTCGGAACGTATCCGAACTCTTCCTGTATGCTGTGCAGGATCGGCAGCAGCGGGCCCTCGAGGCCCTTCATCTCATCAATGATCGCCGCCGTGCGCGACGCGATCTCGGTACTTGCGGCCTGCATGGTCACGCAGCGCCCTCCCTGGTCGTGGCGGCCAATGTATGTCACCCCAGGATATAGAGCGTTTTCGGGGCAACGACATGCATAGGGCGCAATATCGCTAAGTCCTTACGAAATCAGAGGAAACCTCCGAAATCAATAAAGCGCTCCCGTCGATCGATAGAAATTTCCTATCGAACAGCGGTGGCCCGCATTCTCTAACCTAGCGATGACGGCGGAAATCGTCTGCCAGCGCCATCGCCTCGTCCAGCAGCGCCTGCACCAGCGGCGTGTGCGGCTCGCGGGGTGCTGCCACCAGACCGACCGTGTGACTGGCGTCCGGCTCGACGATCGGAATGGCCCGGATCGGCTCCGAAAAGCCGAACGTTTCCGCGAGGTTGAGCGGCATGATCGACGACCATTTGCCGGTGCGGATATGCGAGAACAGCACGATCATCGAGTTGGATTCCAGCGTCGGCCGGACCTGCACGCCGGCCTCCGCCAGATGCTGGTCGATGATGCGGCGGTTCTGCATGTCAGGCGTCAGCAGGCAGAGCGGCAGCTGGCTGATCTCGGCCCACGTCACTTTGTCGCGATCGGAATAGGGGTTCCCGACCGCGGTGATCAACTGGTAGCGCTCGTCATAGAGCGGCACGCTGATGACGCGCCCGAGCGGCTCGTTGTCGAGATAGGTGATGCCGGCATCGACGTCGAAATTGCCGAGCAGCGACAGCACCTCGATCGAGGTCCGCGACAGGATGGAGAAGGTTACGCCCGGATGCTTTTCGCGAAACGGCGTCGTCAGCCGCGCCACCATTGCCAGCGCCGTCGGAACGGCGGCGATGCGGATACGGCCGGCAAGGCCGTGGCGCGCCGCCCGCATCTCCTCGCGCATCGTCCTTGTGTCGCCGACGATGCGTCGCGCCCAGCCCAACACCTGCCTGCCTTCCGGCGTCAGCCCCTGGAAGCGGGAGCCGCGCAGCACCAGCATGACGCCGAGCTGCTCCTCGAGCTGCTTGATGCCGGCCGACAGCGTCGGCTGGGTGACGCCGCACACCTCCGCCGCCCGGCCGAAGTGCTCCTCCTTGGCCAGTGCCAGAAAGAACTCCAGTTTGTCGATCATGCTATCCGATCCAACGCGGTTTAGCTCAAGGTCGGGGAAATCGCATCGCTTCGCAAGACGCACGCACAATCGGACCTCGTCCACATTTTTGAGCCGGCTATCTGTTTTCCCGCGCCGCACATGGCGCTATGTGGGGTAGGGCGGATTGAGGAGGACGACATGCTGGGCTGGTTTCGCAAGCTGTTGCCGCGCGAGGATCGCTTCTTCGATCTGTTCGAGCGGCATTCGCGCACTGTGGTCGGCGGCGCCGAAGCCCTTCAGCATCTTCTCAACGGCGAGGACATCGACGGCTGGTGCCAGACGATCGTCGATCTCGAAAACGAGGCCGACGGCATCACCGCCGAGGTCCTGCTTGCCGTTCGGCGCTCCTTCATCACGCCCTTCGATCGCGGCGACATCAAGGATTTGATCCAGTCGATGGATGACGCCATCGACATGATGCACAAGACCGTCAAGACGGTGAAACTGTTCGAGGTGAGGGAGTTCGACCCGCTGATGCGGGAAATGGGCGGCGTCATCGTCCAGGCAGCCCGGCTGGTCGCGGAGGCGATCCCGCTGCTCGGCAAGGTCGGCGCCAACGCAGCGCGCCTCAACGCCATCGCCGAGGAGGTCATGCGCGTCGAAGGCCGCGCCGACGACCTGCACGAGCAGGGCCTCAAGGATCTGTTCAGGCATCACGGCCGCAGCGACCCGATGGCTTACCTGATCGGCTCGGAGATCTACGGCCAGCTGGAAAAGGTGGTCGACCGCTTCGAGGACGTCGCCAACGAGATCAGCGGCATCGTGATCGAGAACGTTTAGGCGATGGAGGCCACGATCGCTTTTCCGCTGCTGATCGGCCTCGTCGCCGTGGCCCTGTTCTTCGATTTCCTGAACGGCCTGCACGACGCCGCCAATTCGATCGCCACCATCGTTTCCACCCGGGTGCTCAGGCCGCATTACGCAGTGTTCTGGGCGGCTTTCTTCAATTTCATCGCCTTCCTGTTCTTCGGCCTGCATGTGGCCGAGACGGTCGGGAAAGGCATTGTCGACGCCAGCATCGTCACGCCGGCGGTGATCTTCTCGGCACTTGTCGGCGCCATCGTCTGGAACATCGTCACCTGGGTCGCCGGCATTCCGTCGAGCAGTTCGCACGCCCTGATCGGCGGGCTGGTCGGCGCCGGCGTCGCCAAGGCCGGGACCGGCGCCATCGTCTGGTCCGGGCTCGGCAAGACGGTCGCGGCGATCGTGCTCTCGCCGGCGACCGGATTCGTGCTGGCGCTCGTCCTGGTTCTCGTCGTCTCCTGGCTGTTCGTGCGCCAGACGCCATTCGCCGTCGACAACACGTTTCGCGTGCTGCAGTTCTTTTCCGCCTCGCTCTATTCGCTGGGACATGGCGGCAACGACGCGCAAAAGACCATGGGCATCATCGCCGTGCTGCTCTATTCGCAAGGTATGCTCGGCCAGAGCTTCTACGTGCCGCTGTGGGTGGTCCTCACCTGCCAGTCGGCGCTGGCCCTGGGCACGCTGCTCGGCGGCTGGCGCATCGTGCACACGATGGGATCGAAGATCACGCGGCTGAACCCAATGCAGGGTTTTTGCGCTGAGACCGGCGGCGCCATCACGCTTTTCGCCGCCACCTGGCTCGGTGTTCCGGTCTCGACCACCCACACCATCACCGGCGCCATCATCGGCGTGGGCGCCGCCCGCCGCGTCTCCGCCGTGCGCTGGGGCATTGCCGGCAACATCGTCGTCGCCTGGGTGATCACCCTGCCGGCGACGGCGGCGATCTCGGCGTTGACCTATCTCGTCACACGGTTGGCCGGATGATCGGCCTCAACTCGTAGCGGGGCTACTTGTCCACCAGGTTCAGGATGTTGCCGTCGGGATCCCTGAACCAGGCGACTTTCATCCCGTAGCCGACATGGATGTCGCCCTCCAGCGTCAGCCCGGGCATATCGTAGTGCTCGAAGCTGACGCCTTTCGCCCGCAGCGACTTGACGATCGGCTCGATCTGGTCGCCGACCGTCCACGTCACCGCCGTTGCCTTGTTGGTGCCGGCAAATTGCGAATGGTAGACGTTGATGAGCGTGTCGCCTCTTTTATAGACGACGAGTTCGCCGCCCATGTCGTCGACCTGTTTGAGGCCGAGCATTCCCTCGTAGAACGCCTTGGCCTTTTCCAGGTCTTTCACCGCGAGATTGGCTGTCGCATTGCTGTTTTCGAGCATGACGATTCCTTCACGCTTGTCGTGATGGCAAGGGAGATAGCGCGGGCGGCTCGTTTGGCCATGACAGGGCTCGAATGCCGGTTGGCAGATCCGACATCATCCGTCGCTTTCCGGGGCACGCCGGCTGAGCGATTGCGCCACGGCTTGGTTCTGGCGGGAAACTGCACTATCTGGAACGCCAAAGTCCCGAGGAAAGATCAATGACCGTCACCAAGGAATCCGTCATCGAGCGCCTGAAGACGGTGAACGGGCCGGACTTCACCGGCAACATCGTCGATCTCGGCATGGTCTCGGAGATCTTCATCGCCGATTCCAAGGTGTTCTTCTCCATCACCGTTCCCGCCGCGCGCGCCCAGGAACTGGAGCCGCTGCGCGCCGCGGCCGAGCGCGCGGTGAAGGCCATCCCCGGCGTCGCCAGCGCCGTCGTCGCGCTGACGGCGGAGAAGAAGGGCGGCGGCATGGAAGCGCCGGTTCCGGCGCGCCCGGCAGCGCCGAGGCCCGCAGCCCCGCAGCCGTCACAGCGTCCCGCGCCACAGGCGCCGGCTTCGCACAGCCACGGCAGGCGCGGCGTGCCCGGCATCGACGCCATCATCGCCGTCGCTTCCGGCAAGGGCGGCGTCGGCAAGTCGACCACCGCCGTCAACCTGGCGCTCGGCCTCGCCGCCAATGGGCTGAAGGTCGGCGTGCTCGATGCCGATATCTATGGCCCGTCTATGCCGCGGCTGCTCAACATCCATGGCCGGCCGCAGACGGTCGACGGCAAGATCCTGAAGCCGATGCAGAATTATGGGCTGAAGGTCATGTCGATGGGCTTCCTCGTCGATGAGGAGACGCCGATGATCTGGCGCGGCCCGATGGTGATGTCGGCGCTGACGCAGATGCTCCGCGAGGTCGAATGGGGTCCGCTCGACGTGCTGGTGGTCGACATGCCGCCCGGCACCGGCGACGCCCAGCTCACCATAGCGCAGCAGGTGCCGCTTGCCGGCGCCGTCATCGTCTCCACTCCGCAGGACCTGGCGCTGATCGACGCGCGCAAGGGCCTCAACATGTTCAAGAAGGTCGACGTGCCGCTGCTCGGCATCGTCGAGAACATGAGCTACTTCCTCGCACCCGACACCGGCAAGCGCTACGACATTTTCGGCCATGGCGGGGCGCGCCGCGAGGCCGAGCGCCTCGGCGTCACCTTCCTCGGCGAGGTGCCGCTGGAAATGGGCATCCGCGAAAGCTCGGACGCCGGCACGCCGGTGGTCGCCTCCAAGCCCGAGGGCGCCGAGGCGAAGATTTATCGCGACATCGCCTCGAAGGTCTGGGATCGGGTCCAGGAAGAGCGCGGCGCGGCCGAAGCCGCCGTGCCGAGCATCGTGTTCGAGTAGCCCTCCAGGGCAGGGGTCAGGCGCCGACCTTCTCGCCAAACGTCGAGAAGAACTGCCCCGCGAGCTTCTTCGATGTCGACTGGATCAGCCGGCTGCCGAGCTGCGCGATCTTGCCGCCGACCTCGGCCTTGGCGGCGTATTTGAGCACCGTCGCATCCGGCCCGTCCTCGGTCAGCGTCACGTCGGCGCCGCCCTTGGCGAAACCGGCAATGCCGCCCTTGCCTTCGCCCTGGATGGTGTAGGAATGCGGTGGCTTGAGGTTCTTCAGCGTCACTTCGCCGTTGAAGGTCGCCTTGATCGGCCCGATCTTCAGCACCACGGTCGCCGCCATCTCGGTGTCCGAATTCTTCTCGAGGCTCTGGCAGCCCGGAATGGCTTCTTTCAGGATCTCCGGGTCGTTGAGGGCTTCCCACACTTTTTTGACTGGTGCGGCGATCCGCTCCTCGCCTTCGATCACCAAAGCCATCAAACCCCTCCCGGATTGCTGTTATCGATTGGTCGTAGCGCGCGGCCCGTAACAAGTCTATCGCACCAAAGTCCGGGTCCCGGCTGCGTCTACCTCTTGCTTGCGCTCGCGCGTTGTCCTATCGATTTGTCATACAAATACGGAGACCACCATGGCAGGCGCCCCCACCAGGAAGAAGAAATTTCGCTCGCAGGAGTGGTTCGACAACCCCGACAATCCAGGCATGACGGCGCTCTATCTCGAGCGTTATCTGAACTATGGCCTGACGCGCGCCGAGCTGATGTCGGGCAAGCCGCTGATCGGCATCGCGCAGACCGGTTCCGATCTTTCGCCCTGCAACCGCCACCACCTCGAGCTTGCCAAGCGCGTGCGTGAAGGCATCGTCTCGATGGGCGGCATCCCCTTCGAGTTCCCGTGCCATCCGATCCAGGAGACCGGCAAGCGCCCGACCGCCGCGCTCGACCGCAACCTTGCCTATCTCAGCCTCGTCGAGGTTCTTTACGGCTATCCCCTCGACGGCGTCGTGCTCACCATCGGCTGCGACAAGACCACGCCGGCGTTGCTGATGGCGGCGGCCACCGTCAACATTCCGGCGATAGCGCTGTCGGTCGGTCCGATGCTCAATGGCTGGCACAAGGGCAAGCGCACCGGCTCCGGCACCATCGTCTGGGAGTCACGCCAGCGCCTGTCTGCCGGCGAGATCAACTATGACGAGTTCATGGACATCGTCGCCTCCTCGGCGCCGTCGACCGGCTATTGCAACACCATGGGCACCGCCACCACCATGAACTCGCTGGCCGAGGCGCTCGGCATGCAGCTCCCCGGTTCGGCCGCCATTCCGGCGCCCTATCGCGAGCGCGGCCAGATCGCCTACGAGACCGGCAAGCGCATCGTCGACATGGTGCATGAGGACCTGAAGCCTTCCGACATCATGACGCGCCAGGCCTTCGAAAACGCCATTGTCGTCAACTCGGCCATCGGCGGCTCCACCAATGCGCCGATCCACCTCAACGCGATCGCCCGCCATCTCGGCGTGCCGCTCGACAATGACGACTGGCAGAAGATCGGCCTCAACGTGCCGCTCCTCGTCAACCTGCAGCCGACCGGCGAATATCTTGGCGAAGACTATCACCATGCCGGCGGCGTGCCGGCGGTCGTCGCCGAATTGATGAAGGCGGGGCTCCTGCCGCATCCCGATGCGATCACCGCCAACGGCAAGTCGATGGGCGACAATTGCCGGGATGCCGTCAACGAGAACCACGAGGTCATCCGCAGCGCCGACCAGCCGCTCAAGGCCAATGCCGGCTTCATCAATCTCAAGGGCAATCTGTTCGATTCCGCCATCATGAAGACCAGCGGCATCTCGCCCGAGTTCCGTGAGCGTTATCTCTCCAATCTGAACGATCCGGAGGCCTTCGAGGGCAACGCCATGGTCTTCGACGGGCCGGAGGACTACCACGCCCGCATCGACGATCCGGCGCAGGGCATCGACGAGCACACGATCCTGTTCATGCGCGGCGCCGGTCCGGTCGGCTATCCGGGCGGCGCCGAGGTGGTCAACAAATTCGCCAAGCAGCACAAGACCGATATCGTCTTCGGCACCTTGTTCTCGCATGTGGTGATCGGCTCGGCGCCCGCCGCCGGCGAGAACAAGATCCCCTATTTCGTGGTCAGCGAAGGCCATCACGTCGCCTCGACCAAACTCAACCGCTACGTCTTCCAGCCCGGCATCACCGACGTGAAGAGCCAGATCCAGTCCATGGCGCCGTGGATCGCGGCGAACGCCGGCAAGAAGGTGACGCAGATCTTCCCCGACTTCGCCTTCGGCTACGACCATCGCGACTACCTGCCGCCGGCGCTGAAGGCGCAAGGCGCCGACGTCATCGCCCAGATCGCCATCCCGCCGACGGAATCGTCCTTCACCAAATACTTCCCGCAGATCCCGGCCGAGACCGAGGTGATCTACCACGTCATGGTCGGCCCTGCGGTGCTCACCTTCGTCAAGGAGCTCGGCGAGTTCTACGGTTCGCAAAGGCCGCAGCTTTTCGGCTTCATGGATTCGCTCGAGGCCGTCGACATCAACAGCCCCGGCCTCGAATTCCTCGACGGCAGCCATTTCTGGGAAGGCTCGCCGCGCTACGCGCAGCCCGATGATTCCGCCGCGCAGAAAGCCTACCGCGCCGCCGTCGGCATCGACGACAATGGCGCCGCGGTCGGCGATCCCAAGGACATCTCCACCGCCTCGCACATGTTCGGCTGCTGGGAAACGCTCTACGTCGTCAAGAAGGCGATGGAAGATGCCGGCTACAAGGGACCGGTGGACCGCGCCAAGCTGGTCGAGGCGACCGAGGCGCTGAAGGAATTCGCCGAGGGACCGGAACATCCGCAGGGCCCGAAGACCTTCAACGGCAAGATCCACCAGTGTTTCGGCATCCAGAACATCTCCAAGGTCGAAGGCGGCAAGCTCAAGGTCGTGCACAAGACCAAGATCGAGGACGGCCTCTACGAGCCGGAAGGGGATTACACGACGCAGGCGCTGTAGGTTCATTCCAACCAGCGTGAGCGCCCAGGCCCCCCTCTCTGTCCTGCCGGACATCTCCCCCTTAAGGGGGGAGATCAGCTGTTATTTCCGCTTTCGCCAATCGCTCAGGCCGGCAGGTAGGCGCCTTCGCAGGAACTGCCAATCTCCCCCCTTGAGGGGAAGATGCCCGGCAGGGCAGAGAGGGGGGTCTCGCGCCTCCGTTGGCAAATAATCCATGCATTTCGGACCCCATCTCCTCCTCGCCGCCCTTGAAGGCCTGGTCACCTCCGCCGTGCTGGCGCTGACCGCGCTCGGCCTGTCGCTGGTGTTCGGCGTCATGCGCATCGTCAATGTCGCACACGGCGAGTTCTTCATGCTGGGCGCGGTGCTCGCCTGGGCCGTCTCGACGGCGATTTCCGGCCATCCGGCGGTAGGTTTCGTCGCAGCACTCGTGATCGCGCCCTTGCTCGTCGGGCTGGTCGCGTTCCTCGCCGAATGGCTGGTGCTGCGGCGGCTGAACTACAACCCCGAAAGCACCATCGTCGCCACCATCGGCATGCTCTACATCATCCAGCAACTGGCGCTCACCTTCTACGGTCCAGAGGCGCGCCCGGTCGAGCCGCCCTTCAGCTACCGTATCCTTCTGCCGTGGTTCGGTTATTCCGGCTACAAGCTGTCGGTGGTCGCCGCTTCCGCCATCCTGCTCGTCATCACCTGGCTGGTGCTGACGCGTACGAAGATCGGACTGATCATGCGCGCCACCCAATATGATCGCGAGACGGCGCAGGCCTTCGGCATTCCGGTCGAGCGCGTCTATGCCGGCGTCTTCGCCATAGGCGCCATGCTGGCGGCGATCGCCGCGGTGCTGATCGTGCCGATCAGCCAGGCGCATTATCTGATGGGGCAGGACCCGCTGCTGCTCTCCTTCATCGTCGTCATCATCGGCGGCCTCGGCTCGCTGCGCGGCACCGTCGTCGCCGCCATCCTGATCGGCCTCTCCGACGGCATCATCTCGATGTTCTTCTCGCCGACGCTCGCCAAGATCATCGCCACGCTGGTGGTCGCAATGGTGCTGGTGTTCCGGCCGCAGGGCCTGTTCGGAACCGCGCCGCGATGAGGGATGCTTCGCCGGCAAAGACCTATGCCCTGCATATCGGCGTCATCGCGCTTCTCTTCGCGCTGAACTTCATCCTGCCGGATTACCATCAGGGCCTGTTTGCCCGCATCATGGCGCTGGCGGTCTTTGCCATGGGCTACAATCTGCTCTTCGGCTATGTCGGCCTGCTCAGCCTCGGCCACGCCATGTTCTTCTCGGCCGGCCTCTATGGCGCGGGCTTGACCGTCTACCACCTCGGCTGGGGCGTGCCGGAAGCCTTCCTTGCCGGCGTCGCTTGCGGCGCGCTGCTCGCCCTGGTTATCGGCCTGCTGGCGCTGCGCACCTCGGGCGTGGCGTTCATGATCGTCACCATGATGTTCGCTCAGGTCTTCTATCTGCTCATCCTCTATTTCGCCGCCTGGACCGGCGGCGACCAGGGGCTGGTCATCCAGCAGGCATCGCGGGTGATTTCGATCGGCGGCGCATCCCTCGACCTGACCAACCCGACGGTGCGCTACATGGGCGCGTTGGCGCTGTTCTCGGTCGCGCTGCTCATCACGCTTGCCCTTGTCCGCTCCCGCTTCGGCCGCGTGCTGGTCGCCATCCGAGAGAACGAAGAGCGCACGAAGATGCTCGGCTATGACACGGTCGCCAACAAGCTCATCTCTGTCGTCGCCTCCGGCGCCATCTGCGCTGCGTCGGGCGCCGCTTATGCGCTGCTGTTCGGCTATGTCGGCTCGAATTTCGCGTCGATCCAGTATTCGATTCTGCCGCTGCTCTGGGTGCTGCTCGGCGGCGCCGCGACCACGCTCGGACCGCTCATCGGCACGCTGTTCATGTATTATGTCACTGACATCACCAGCGGCTTCACCTCGGCCTATCTGCTGATTGTCGGCGTGGCGCTCATCCTGCTCGTCCTGTTTGCCCCGAAGGGCATCATGGGCAGCATCCGCGAGCGCTGGCTGGGGTGGCTGCCATGACGCCGCTGCTCACCACCAAAGGCCTGTCACGCAACTTCGGCGGCCTGCGCGCCGTCGACGGCGTCGACTTCGCGCTGATGCCGGGCGAGATTCGCGCCGTCATCGGCCCGAACGGCGCCGGCAAGACGACTTTCGTCAGCCTGCTCTCGGGCCGCATCCGGCCATCGTCGGGTGCCGTTGTCTTCGACGGCGTCGACATCACCGCCATGCCGGCCTACCAACGGGTCAGGCTCGGCGTCGCCTACACGTTCCAGATCACCAGCGTCTTCGCCAACCTCACGGTCTTCGACAATGTCGCGCTGCCGGTGCAACGCACGCTGACCGACGGCCGCACCAAGGGGCAGGTCAGGACCGGCGTCATGGCGGCGCTGGAGCGCACCGGACTTGCCGAGCGCGCCGGCACGCTGGCCGCGCACCTTTCCTACGGCCATCAGCGTCTGCTCGAAGTGGCGATGGGCCTGGCGCTGAAGCCGCGTTTGCTGATCCTCGATGAGCCGACACAGGGCCTGGCCGACAGCGAGATCGACAATTTCATCACGCTGGTGCGCGGGATCGCCAGGGACGCGACGGTTCTTCTGATCGAGCACAACATGCCGGTCGTCATGGGACTCGCCGACCGCATCACTGTCTTCAATTCGGGCAAGATTCTCGCCGAAGGCACGCCGGGTGAGATCCGCGCCAACACGCAAGTCCAGGACGCCTATCTCGGAGCGACCCATGGCTGACTCCGTTGGAACCAATGACGGATTGCTCACCATTGCCGGCCTCGATTGCTTCTATGGCGAGGTGCAGGTGCTCTACGGTCTCGACCTGGCCTTGAACAAGGGCGAGGTGCTGTGCCTGTTTGGCCGCAACGGCGCCGGCAAGACGACGACGCTGAAGGCGATCATGGGTCTGGTGCCTGCTGCGGCGGGTTCGATCAGGCTGGACGGCAAGGAGCTGACCGGGCTCGCCGCGCATGACGTGCCCAAGGCCGGCGTTGCCTATGTGCCGCAGGGCAGGCGCCTGTTCGCCGAGATGACGGTGGCGGAAAACATCGAGATCGGCCTCATGGCGCGGGGTAAGGGCAAGCAGACGCGCGAGAACGTCCTCGATCTCTTCCCGCTGCTACGCGAGCGGCTGAAGCAGCGATCCGGCACGCTCTCCGGTGGCGAGCAGCAGATGCTGGCCATGGCCCGCGCGCTCTGCCTGGAGCCCCAAGTGCTGTTGCTGGACGAGCCGACCGAAGGCTTGATGCCGTCGATGATCGCCAGGATCCGCGAGACCGTGGCCAAGCTGCGCGAGCTCGGCGTTTCCACCATCCTGGTCGAGCAGCGCGTCGATGCCGTGCTCTCGGTCGCCGACCGGGTTTGCTTCATCGAGAACGGCCGCAACCGCGAGACGGTGGACGTCGAGGCATTGCGGGCCGATCCCTCGGCGGTGCGGCGGTACGTGGGGGTGGGCTGAGGATTACCCTCCCCCTTTGTGGGGAGGGTCGCTGCGAAGCAGCGGGGAGGGGGCAGCGCCGACCCCCAACCGGACCTGCAGTCCGACCTCCCCACAAGGGGGAGGTAAGGCTCCGCGCCGCTTCACCCGAAAAACAAAAACCCGGCGATCAGAAACGTCGGGATCAGCACCAGGCCGGACCACGCCATGTAGCCGAAGAAGCCAGGCATCTTGAAGCCGCGATGCCTGGCGATGGCGAAGACCATGAAGTTCGGCGCATTGCCGATATAGGTGTTGGCGCCCATGAACACCGCTCCCGCCGAGATCGCGGCCAGCGTCGAGGCTGCCTCAGTCATCAGGTGCTGGGCGTCACCTCCGGCAAGCTCGAAGAACACCAGATAGGTCGGCGCGTTGTCGAGGAAGGAAGACAGCGCCCCGGTCAGCCAGAAATAGGCGAGATCGTTGGGCTGGCCGTCGGCGGACGTGACCAGCGCCACCAGCGGCGCCAGCGCGCCGTCATGGCCGGCCCGCAGGATGGCGATAACCGGCACGATGCATATGAAAATGCCGGCAAACAATTTCGCCACTTCGGCGATCGGCCCCCAGGTGAAGCCGTTGGCCTCGCGGTGGCTCTTGTAGGAGACGCGAAGCGAGAGAAACGCCAGCACCAGGATGATGGCGTCGCGCACCAGGTTCTGCAGCTCCAGGCCGACGCCGACGACCGGGATGCTCACCCCCGGCTTCCAGCTCGCCGAAAGCAGGATCGCGCCGATCACGCCGGCGAGCAGCGGCAGGTTGGCCAGCCCGCGCAGGCGCACCTTTGTATCGGGCGTCGGGTCCTTGATCTTCGGCAAGCCGGCCTCGCGGCGATGCAGGACCAAATCGATCGCCAGGAACACCGCCAGCACCAGCCCGCCGACAAAAAGCGTGTCGGGCAGGATGTGCACCGTCGTCCAGAAGAAATCCACGCCGCGCAGGAAGCCGACGAACAGCGGCGGGTCGCCGAGCGGCGTCAGCGAGCCGCCGATGTTGGAGACCAGGAAGATGAAGAAGATCACCACATGGGCGTTGAACGGCCGGTTGTCGTTGGCGCGCAGCATCGGCCGGATCAGGATCATCGAGGCGCCGGTCGTGCCGATGACCGAGGCAAGCAGCGCGCCGATGAGCAGCAGCCCGGCATTGGTGAGCGGCGTGCCATGGATGTTGCCGGCAAGCAGGATGCCGCCCGAGATCGTGTAGAGCGCGAACAACAGGATGATGAAGGACATGTATTCGGTGAGCAGCGTGTGCAGCACCGCTTCGCCTGCCGTCGGAATGCCGAAAGTGACGGCCAGCGGGACCACCGCCAGCGCCGCCCAGCCGGCGGCGATCTTGCCGTAATGATGTTCCCACAGGTGATGAAAGAGCAGCGGTCCGGTCGCGATCGACAGCAGCAGGCCGGCAAAGGGCAGTCCCCACCACAGCGACATGGCGGCGCCGGGCAGTTCGTGCATTTCGGCGGCGAATGCTTGCGCTGGAAGCAGCAGCGCGATGGCGAGCGCGGCGAATAGAAAAATCCGGCCGCCGCGCGCTTTCCCTTCTCCCTTTGTGGGAGAAGGTGGATCGGCGCGATAGCGCCGAGACGGATGAGGGGTGCTCCAGCGGAGTGAGACGCTGGCTTTCCCTGGAGCACTCCTCATCCGTCGCCTTCGGCGACACCACCCGGCCCTTCGCTGGCTCAGGGCGTTCGAAGCTCGAAAAGCCAAGCAATTGGCTTTTCGTCCGCTGCGCGGACCGCTTCTCACCCCACAAGGGGAGAAGGGGGAACCCGCTTTCCGGCGCTGCAAACCAGCTATCTCCTCTCCCCTCGGGGAGAGGTCGGATTGCCCCGAATTGCCCTTCGCAATTCGGCTGGCAATCCGGGTGAGGGGGACCTTCCCCACGGTCCGGTCAATCCGCCGAGTGATCTTCGAGCGTCACGCCGGCTTCGTGCATGCGCTTTAGCATCGCCTCCACCGAGCCGTTGAGGTCGATGCCGCGGCAGGCGTCGAGCCGGACTGTCGTCTTGAAACCCTGCTTCACCGCGTCGAGTGCGGAAAAGGCAACGCAGAAATCGGTGGCGAGCCCGGCCAGCGTGATCGTGTCGATGCCGCGTTCCTTCAGGTAGCCGCCAAGGCCGGTCGGTGTCTTATGGTCGTTCTCGAAGAAGGCCGAATAGGAGTCGATCGCTGTGCGGAAGCCTTTGCGGATCACCAGCTCGGCTTTGGTCCAGGCAAGTCCGGAGTGGAAATCGGAACCGAGGCTGCCCTGGATGCAATGGTCCGGCCACAAGGTCTGCGGCCCATAGGGCATATCTATGGTTTCGAAGGGCTGTTTGCCCGGATGGCTGGAGGCGAAGCTCGAATGTCCGGCCGGGTGCCAATCCTGCGTCAGGATCACATGGTCGGTCCGCCGGATCAGGTCGTTGACCAAAGGCACGATCTCGTCGCCGCCGGCCACCGCCAGCGCGCCGCCTGGACAAAAATCGTTCTGCAGGTCGATGACGATCAGCGCTTCGTCGGCCATGCGGCTTCCCTCTCGTTTGGGCCCCCTCGTATCGGCTTGAGGCTCCAGTCCAAAGCCGCTGACGCGACCGGACACGGAACCTTGACCAGATGGCTGGCGGCGTCAACCTCCGGCACCATAACAATCGCGTTCAGGTCTTTGCCGCGCCAACTCCGGCTTTGACAATTCCGACCGGCCTGATATCATTTGCATACGAATGAATTTGACCGGTCTGGATACCGGCGGAAAGTCCCAGGGCAAGGCGCTTTGGGCGGGCCAATCGGGGACGGCTCGTTTCTGGGAAGGTTCTGGAAGGCAGAGCGTGATCCGTTACGCGAAACCCACCACGGTCGACGAGGCGCTCGCTTTGCTTGGCGAGGACCGCTGGCGGATACTCGCCGGCGGCACGGATTTCTATCCGGCGCAGGGCGCAAAACCTTTCCGCGACAACATCCTCGACATCAACGGTCTCGCCGAACTGCGCGGCATCGAAGAGACCGACGAATATTGGCGGATCGGCGCCCGCACCACCTGGACCGATATTGTCCGTCACCCGCTCCCGCCCGCCTTCGACGCGCTGAAATCGGCCGCGCGCGAAGTCGGCTCGGTCCAGATCCAAAACGTCGCCTCGATTGCCGGCAATCTCTGCAACGCCTCGCCCGCCGCCGACGGCGTGCCGGCGCTGCTTGCGCTCGACGCCGATGTTGAATTGCGCACGGCGAAAGCCACCCGTCCTCTGCCGCTCGACGCGTTCATCCTTGGCAATCGCCGCACGGCGCTGCAGCCGGGCGAGATGGTCACCGCCATCCGTGTGCCGAAGCGCTCCGCGGTCGGCACCTCGGCCTTCGTCAAGCTCGGCGCCCGTCGCTATCTCGTCATCTCGATCGCCATGACTGCGGCGCGGCTTGTGGTCGAGAATGGCGTCATCGCCGAAGCGGCGATCGCGGTCGGCTCCTGCTCGGCGGTCGCCCGCCGCCTCTCCGGCGTCGAGGCGGTCCTGCGCGAACGTCCGATCGACGAGGCGCTTGCCGACGCGGTGCTGTCGGCGCCCATCGATGAATTGTCGCCGATCGCCGATGTACGCGGCAGCGCCGAGTACCGGCAGGACGCGGCGCGCGAGATCGTTGCGCGCGCGGTGCGTGCCGCAATCGGCCTCGGCGAAAGCAAGGTGGCCGCATGAGCATGGCCCAATCCGGCATGGCCCAATCCGGCATCGAGCGCGCCGACATTGCCTTTGAGGTAAACGGTGCCGCCGTCAGCGTCTCTGTGCCTCCCGTGCGGCGCCTGTCGCAGGTCTTGCGCGACGAGTTGCGGCTGACCGGCACCAAGGTCGGCTGCGACGCCGGCGATTGCGGCGCCTGCACGGTGCTGGTCGACGGCAATCCGGTCTGCGCCTGCCTTGTGCCGGCAGCCTCGGTGTCCGGCGCCGCCGTCACCACCGTCGAGGGCCTTGCCAATGGCAGGCTTTCGGCGCTGCAGGCCTCCTTCCTCGAACATGGCGCCGCGCAATGCGGCATCTGCACGCCCGGCCTGCTGGTCGCGGCCACCGCGCTTTTGGAGCGCAACCCGACACCCAGCGAAGCCGAGACGCAGGATGCGCTGGGCGGCGTGCTCTGCCGCTGCACCGGCTATCGAAAAATCGTCGCTGCGGTGATGCAGTCCTCGCGGCATATGAACGGCATCGACCTTCGCCTGCCGGACGTGGGCCACGCGGTCGGCGCCTCGCCGATCCGCCTCGACGGCGTGCCGAAGGTCAATGGCACCGAGAAATTCGGCGGCGATTCCTTCCCGGCTGATGCCTTGTCGGTGCTGGTGGTCCGCTCGCCGCATTATCATGCCGGCTTTGCCTTCGGCGACCTCGATGCCTGGGTCGAAGCCCATCCCGGCATTGCCGGCGTTTTCACCGCCGCCGACATCCCCGGCAAGAACTGCTTCGGCGTCATCGGTCCTTTTGCCGACCAGCCGGCGCTGGCCGAAGGCTTTGTCCGTCTGCGCGGCGAGGCGGTGGCGCTGGTGGCGGGCGAGCGTGAGGCGATCCTCGATCTCGACCTGACGAATTTTCCGATCGCCTGGACCGAACTGCCGCATGTGCTGCAGCCGCGCGAGGCGAAGGCCGATGGCGCCGCGCTGATCCACCAGCACCGGCCGGCAAACCTGCTGACCTCCGGCTATGTCGAACGCGGCGATCCGGAACGAGCGCTCGCAGCCGCTGCCGCCACTGTCTCCGGCTCAATCGAGACTTCCTTCGTCGAGCACGCCTATATCGAGCCGGAAGCCGGCTACGCTTATATGGATGGCGACACGCTGGTCGTCGTCGCCTGTACGCAGGCGCCCTATATGGACCGCGACGACACCGCCAAGGTGCTCGGGCTTCCCGTCGACAAGGTGCGCATCGTGCCGACCGCCACCGGCGGTGGTTTCGGGTCGAAACTCGATGTCTCGCTGCAGCCGCTGATCGGCCTTGTCGCGATGAAGACCGGGCGGCCGGCGGCGCTTGCCTACACCCGCAATGAATCGATGATGTCGACCACCAAGCGCCATCCGGCCGAGATGAAGGCGACCATCGGCGCCGATGCCGAAGGCCGCATCACCGGCATGGTCTTCGAGGGCGATTTCAACACGGGCGCCTATGCCAGTTGGGGGCCGACCGTCGCGAACCGCGTGCCGGTGCATGCCTCCGGCCCTTATCTGACGCCAAACTACCGCGCCACCGGCAACGCCATCCACACCAACGGCCCGATCGCCGGCGCCTTCCGCGGATTCGGCGTGCCGCAGGCCACCATCATGCAGGAAACCCTCTATGACCAGCTCGCCGGCAAGCTCGGTATGGACCGTCTGGATTTTCGGCTGAAGAATTGCCTGCGCGACGGGTGCGAGACGGTCACCGGTCAGCGCCTGGAATCAGGCGTCGGCATCGGCGAATGCCTGGAGCAGCTTCAACCGCATTGGGCTTGTGCGCTGGCGGACGCGGAGGCCTTCAACGCCGCCAACACGGCAAGCAAGCGCGGCGTGGGTGTCGCCTCCTGCTGGTATGGCTGCGGCAACACCTCGTTGCCCAATCCCTCGACCATTAAGGTCGGCATCTCGGCCTCGGGCGACGTCGTCCTGCACCAGGGCGCCGTCGATATCGGCCAGGGCTCCAACACCGTCATCACCCAGATCTGCGCCGACGCGCTCGGCCTGCCGCTGGAGAAATTCCGGCTGAAGAGCGCCGACACCGCCATCACGCCCGACGCCGGCAAAACATCCGCCTCGCGCCAGACTTTTGTAACGGGCAAGGCCGCGGAGAAGGCAGGCCGCGCCTTGCGCGAAAAAATCCTGCGCTTTGCCAACGTCTCGGGCGAGGCGACGATTGCGCTCGACGGCGCGAACCTTTCCATCCGCGAAGGCGATGCCGCGCGGCGCATCGATCTGTCCGAGCTGAAGGCCGATGCCGACGGCCTGGTGTTCGTCGCCGAGGAAACCTACGACCCGCCGACGCTGCCGCTCGACGCCAAGGGCCAGGGCAAGCCCTATGCCGTCTATGGCTACGGCGCGCAGATCGCCGAGCTCGAGGTCGACCTCAAGCTCGGCACGGTGAAGCTGATCAAGATCACCGCCGCGCATGATGTCGGCAAGGCGATCAACCCGGTGCTGGTCGAAGGCCAGATCGAGGGCGGCATCGCGCAGGGCATCGGCATGGCGCTGATGGAGGAATACATCCCCGGCCGCACCGAGAACCTGCACGACTACCTCATCCCGACGATCGGCGACGTGCCGCCGGTCGAGCACATACTGGTCGAGGTTCCGGATCCGGAAGGGCCATTTGGTGCCAAGGGCCTTGGCGAGCATGTGCTGATCCCCACCGCGCCGGCGATCCTCAATGCCATCCGCCATGCCACCGGCGTCCTGGTCACCAAGGTGCCGGCGACGCCGAGCCGCATCCTGGCGGCGATCCGCGAGAAGGAGGCGCGCCGATGAGCGAGCTTGCCGAACGTTTCGAAATCCATGACCCCGGCGAGAAGCAGGTGGCGGAGAAGATCCGCTGCGATGCCTGCCCGGTCATGTGCTACATCGCCGACGGTCGCACCGGCGCCTGCGACCGCTACGGCAATGTCGGCGGCCGCATCGTGCGCATGGATCCGCTGACCATCCTCGACCATGCCGCCGAGACCGGCGGCGCGGTCGTGCCTTTCGTTGCCGAAGGCGAAGCCTGGAACGGCGAGCTGGTCAACACCGGCCGCCGTTTCGTCACCGCGATCGGCGCCGGCACCACCTATCCCGATTACAAGCCGGCGCCCTTCATCGTCAGCCAGGAGGTCGAGGGCGTCGATCTCGTCACCGTCGTCACCGAAGGCATTTTTTCGTACTGCGGCGTCAAGGTGAAGATCGACACCGACCGCCATATCGGCGACGAGACGGCGATCGTGCATTCGCAAGGCGAGGCGATCGGCCATGTCACCACAGGCGAATACGGCTCGCAGATGCTGTCGCTTGGCGGCGTCCATCATTTGACCGGCGGCTCCAAGCAGGAAGGCCGCGCCACTTGCGACGCGCTGCTCAACCTCTGCAACCGCAAGCCGGTCGAGCTCGCCATCGACGGCGGCGCGACGGTCATCGTCGAAGCCGGCAAACCGCCGGTCATCGACGGCAAGGTCGAGCACCGCATGCGCGTCGGCTGCGGCTCGGCCACCATCGGCATGTTCGCCACCCAATGGCGCGGCCTGGTCGACGAGGTGGTGGTGGTCGACGACCACATCACCGGCGTCGTCTCGGAGCACCAGGCCGGCAAGGTGCTGGGCTGGGAAGACACCGGCATAAAGATCATCGGCCGCCGTTCGACGCCCGGCCGCTATTTCAAGGTCTCGGAGCCCGGCCTCGGCTGGGGCGGCACGACGATTTCCGATCCGCTGTCGATCCTCGGCGATTGGAACGCCAAGAAGGGCGCGCGCCCGGGCCTGTCGCTGCTGATGGTGTCGACCACCGGCGAGCAGTTCGCCTATTACGAACTGGACGACGAGCTGAGGCCGGTCCAAAAACCGTTTCCGGAGCGGCTACAAAAAACGGTCGGCCTGATCGAGGACAATTGCGAGCCGGCTTTGTGCACGGTTCTCTTCATAGGCGGCGCCGGCGGCTCGCTGCGCGCCGGCGTCACCGAAAACCCGGTCAACCTCACGCGCTCGGTGCAGGGCTTAAGGACCTACGTGACGGTGGGCGGCGCGCCGGTCTATGTCTGGCCGGGCGGCGGCATCACGCTGATGGTCGACGTCACCCGCGTCCCTGAAGGCGCCTTCGGCTATGTGCCGACGCCGGCTTTGGTCGCGCCGATCGAGTTCACCATGCGCCGCGACGATTATGTGCGGCTCGGCGGCTATGAGAATGAGATCCGCAGCGTCGAGGACGTCCTCGCCAAAGGCGGCGAGTATCTCAACCCGCGCAGCAACACCGGCGCGCCGGTCAACAATCCCTGGCCGCCGCTGGCGCAGCTGCGGCGCGCGGCGGCGAACGGTGCCGGGTGATGAACAGCCCGCAGGCGCATTGGCTTGCCGACGGCCGGCGGCTCCATCTCAACCATGGGCCGATCGATCTCATTGTCGAGGCCTTTGGCTCTGACGACGAGCGTCGCGCCGCCTACCAGCAGGCGGTCACGCGCTTCCAGACGGTCCTGATCGAGCTGGTCGAGGAGCTGCCCGAGTTGCGCCTGCCGGCCTTCTTCCTGGCGCCGCGCGATTTCGCCGGCCCGACGGCGCGCCGCATGGAAGCCGCCGTCATGCCGCTGGCGGAATGCTTCATCACGCCGATGGCGGCCGTCGCCGGTTCGGTAGCCGACGAAATTCTTGCCGCGATGCTCGCCGGCCGCCGGCTCGACCGCGCTTACGTCAACAATGGCGGCGATTGCGCCCTCTATCTCGGCAGGGATCAGTCGATGACGGTGGCGATTGCCGGCACCGGCAATGGCATGGCCGATCGCGTCGGTATCCACGCCGAGGATGGCGTGCGCGGCGTCGCCACCAGCGGCTGGCGTGGGCGGTCGTTTTCGTTCGGCATCGCCGATGCCGTCACCGTTCTCGCGCCGACCGGCGCCGAGGCCGATGCGGCGGCGACGCTGATTGCCAACGCCGTCGACCTGCCCGGTCACCCTGCTATCGCGCGCGTTCCGGCGCGCGACCTGGCGCCCGACAGCGATCTCCGAGAGCAATTGGTGACGCAGAGCGTCGGCGCGCTTTCGGCGGGCGAGGTTGCCCGGGCGCTGGACAACGGCCTCGCGGTCGCCGAAGATTTTCGCCGGCGCGGCTTGATCGCCGCCTCGGCGCTGTTTCTGGCGGGCGAAGCCCGCATCAGCGGCGCGATAGCGCTCGCCGCGCCCAACAAGCATGCACAGGAGGAATTCGCCCATGCCTGAGTTTCCGATACGCAAGGTCGCGGTGCTGACCGAGGAGATTTTCCACGACGGCGGCCCCGTGGCGAAAGAGCCCCGCCTTCGCGCTGCGGCTCTTGCCGTGGTCAAGAACCCTTTCGCCGGCCGTTATGTGGAAGAGCTGCAGGGCGCGATGGAGGACCTGAAGCCGCTGGGCCTTCTGCTCTCCGACAGGCTGATTGCCGCGCTCGGCGGCGACGTCAAGAAGATCGACGGCTACGGCAAGGGCGCAATCGTCGGCACCGCGGGTGAGCTTGAGCACGGCGCGCTGTGGCACGTGCCCGGCGGCTACGCCATGCGCGAGCGCCTCGGCGACGCCAAGGCGATCGTGCCGTCGGCCAAGAAGGTCGGCGCTTTCGGCTCGCGGCTTGACGTTCCGCTCGGCCACATCAATGCCGCCTATGTGCGCAGCCATTTCGACGCCATGGAGGTCGGCATCAGCGACGGCCCGCGCCCCGACGAGATCCTGTTCTGCCTCGCCATGACCTGCGGCCCGCGCGTCCATAACCGCATGGGCGGCCTGGCGGCCGAGGACATCAAGGCATGGGATGGCCTCAGATGAGCGGCGAGGACAATCTGCTGCGGCTGGTCGAGACCGAAGACGGCGACGAGAACAACTACCATCTGCAGGAGCAGGTCGGCTTCATCCTGCGC
>NZ_RZSB01000239.1:0-7864 GCF_004023285.1 Mesorhizobium sp. M2A.F.Ca.ET.067.02.1.1 | reverse complement strand
CGTATAGGGCGCGCAACTGGCTGTGATGACGACGTCGCCCGGCTCGAGCTGCGACAGCGCCTCGGCGACGCCGAGGCGCGGCGCATCGAGCAGAGCCACGTCCGAGCGCACCATGCCCAGGCAATAGGTGAGGAAGCTCGCCAGCGAATGGAACTGACGAACGCCATGCACGCGCACACGCCGCGCTTCGGCCAGCAGCGCGACCGCGCCCTTCAGCGAGGCGCTGTCCAACTGGCCCAGGAAGCCGTCGACATTCGCCGCCGTTTCGCGTGCCAGCCGCTCGAAGACCTCGACTTCGGCGCCGCCTGCCGAAGGCGTCGTCATCAGCCTTCCGGCCTGGCGACTGTAGAAATATTGCTGGTCGTCAGCGATCGCCTTGCGGAAGACGGCCTGGAAATCGCTGAAACCTTCGAAGCCGAGACGCTTCGCCAGTCTCGTCAGTGTCGACGGATTGATGCCGAATTGATCAGCGAGTTCCGAGATCGTGCGGACCGCCGATTGTTCGGGCGCCTCGACAAGCTTGGCGAAGACATCATGCGCCTTGGAGCCGAGGGAAAAACCCGCTTCGTCGCGGCCGACCGAGAGCGCCAACGCCCTCAGATCCTCGATGGTGCGCGGCGGCTCCGCGACGGCTTCCTCTGGCATTGTTTCCCGCTCACCCCGCGACAGGGACCAGCCCATCCCGCATGTCGAAGCGCACTGCTTCGTGTGCCGCATCGTAGACAGCCCACTCGACCTTGTCAGCCCCGACGCGGAAGACGGCGCTGGCAAGCGTGTTCTCGACATCGCTGTCGGCCGGGTCGGTGCGATAGATCGGCAGCTCCGGGTCGGCCGCGTCCCACAAGATGCCGAGTGCGCGGCGTTGCGGCTCGGACTGAGGCGTCTCATTCAGCAGCGCTTCGCCTCGTCGCTGGCGCACACCGGACGAACCGGTGACGATCTGCGACATGCGCCCGGTGTCGGCATGGATCAGGTGGTTCGAGTGGACACGCGCCGCCTCGACGCGATCGACCGATAGCGCCTGCGCGGTGAACTCGACGCTGAGCAGCCGCTCGTCGCAGGCCTGGGCCAGGGTCAGGTGAAAGGCGCCGGCGCGGGGCACCGATTTGAGCAGGGCCAGCGCTGCGTCGAGGTCCGGTGCGTCGAGCACTGCGCGGGCGAGCACCATGCGCGGCGCTCCTGCGCCGCCGGCCAGCGGCCTGGTGTTGTTGACCGTCTGCACCAGCCTCGCTGACGTGGCCGCGAATGTGTGGCCGGGCAGCGAGCCGGGATAGACGAAGGCTGTGAATTGATTGCCGCCTTCGGACGTCACATGGGCCAGCGCGCAATGGCCGGCGAAGTCCGGGTCGCCGTCCTCGTTGTGGCCGATGACATGCGGGGACCCCGGTAACTGCACCGTCGTGCAGCCATCGGGCGCCATTGCCCAGATGTCGCCGCGGCAGTTCCACAGGAAGACGTCGTCGAAAGCCAATTCAAGTCCGTCGGCGAGGCCCTGCAGCTCGGCCCAGTATCGGGGGAACCGCTCCCGCACAATCGTCGCCATCATGCCGATGCGTGGATCGGCGCGCCGAGCGTTTAGCTCGCGCCATGCGGCGGACGTCTGGAAATGGTCGTTGAGCGCCGCTCGGCCGAAGTGCCCGAGAGCAGCCCCGACGTCGTAGGGCGGCCCCGAGACATCGATGAAGGAAAGCCGGCGGCCGGCGTCATGCGACATGCTGCAGAAACTCTTTCAAGCGAGGATTTTGCGGGTTTGCAAGCAGCTCCCGCGGTTCTCCGTCAACAGCGATCTTGCCGCCTTCCATGAAGATCAGCCTGGTCCCGACCTTGCGGGCAAAGGCCATCTCATGGGTGACAACGATCATCGTCATGCCTTCCTCGGCCAGCGCCTGCATCACGCGCAGCACCTCGTGCCTTAGTTCAGGATCGAGCGCCGAGGTCGGCTCGTCGAACAGCATCAGCTTCGGCTTGACGGCAAGCGCGCGCGCAATGGCGACGCGCTGCTGCTGGCCGCCCGAAAGCTCGCTCGGATAGTGATGTGCCCGTTCGGCAAGACCGACCTTGGCGAGCATTTCCAGCGCCTGCTTGCGTGCCTCCTGTCGCGTCTCGCCACGCACGCGGCGCGGACCGAAGGCGACGTTTTCCAGCGCCGTCATCTGCGGAAACAGGTTGAACTGCTGGAAGACCATGCCGGCTTCCTGGCGGATCAGGCGGACCTTGCGGCCGCCGGATTTGACACTGATGCCGTCAACGACGAGGTCGCCGCCATTGATCTCCTCCAGCGCATTGATGCAGCGAAGCAGCGTCGACTTGCCGGAGCCGGAGGGGCCGATCAGCACCACCTTCTCGCCGGGCTCGATCGACAGATCGACCTGATCGAGGATGGTAACCTGGCCGAAGCGCTTGGTGACTTTGTTGAACGCCACGATGCTCACAGGATGCGCATCCTCTTTTCGGTCAGCCGCAGGATGAGCGTAAGCGTGCCGGTCATGATCAGGTAGAACATCGCCACAGCCGACCATATCTCGACGGCACGGAAGTTGGCCGCCATGATTTCCTGGCCTTGCCGGGTGAGCTCGCCGACGCCGATGACGATGAACAGAGAGGTATCCTTCAGGCTGACGATGAACTGGTTGCCGAGCGCCGGTATCATGCGGCGGAAGGCAAGCGGGCCGATGATGTAGAAAAGCACTTTCCAGAACGGCAGGCCGAGCGCCAGGCCGGCCTCGCGCAAGCCGCGATGGACGGAAAGGAAGGCGCCGCGCACGATCTCGGCGATATAGGCACCCGCATTGATGATGATCGCCATGATCGCCGCCGCCAGCGGATTGATGCGGACATCTGCCAGGATCGGCAGCGCGAAATAGATGAACATCACCTGCACGATGATCGGCGTGCCGCGAATGATCTCGATATAGATCATGGCGATGGCGTTGAGCACGATGTTGCCATAGGCGCGCGCCAGCCCGGCGGTGAAGCCGATGACGAGGCCGCCGGCAAGCCCGGCGAGCGCGATCATCACGGTGAGGCGGGCGCCCTTCAACAGCTCGGGCAAGGCCTGCCAGATGACGGACCAGTCGAAATCCATGAGAGCCAACCTTCAGGGAAGGCACGCCGGCCATGCCGGCGCGCCGGGAGATCCAACGGGAAACCGGTGATCAGCTCTTCGGCGGCTCGGTGCCGAACCACTTCTTGTAGATGTCGGCGTAAGTGCCGTTGGTCTTCAGTTTGGCAATGGAAGCATTGACCTTGGCGACGAGCGGGCTGCCCTTTGGGAAGGCGATGCCATATTGCTGCGCCATCATCTGCGGGCCGACGGTCTTCACTTTCCCTTGGCCGTTGGTCTTGATGTAGTAGAGCACGTTCGGAGTGTCGTGCATGGCGGCGTCGGCGCGGCCGGTCGCGACCTCGAGATAGGCGTTGTCGCTGTTCGGGAACAGGCGCAGTTCCGTGCCCTCGAAATGTTCCTTGGCATAGTCGGTCGCCGACGTGCCGGTCTTCACGGCAAGCGTCTTGCCGACGAGATCATCCGGACCCTTGATCGTGCTATCGACCGGCACCATCAGAAGGAAGCCGCTGTCGTAATAGCCGTCAGAGAAGTCGATGACCTTCTTGCGCTCGTCCTTGATGGTGATGCCGGCCAGGCCGACATCGACCTGCTTGGTCTGCAGCGCCGGGATGATGCCGTTGAAGTCCATCGGCTGAAGTGTGTAGGTCACGCCGATATCCTTGGCGATCTCGGCCCACAGGTCGATGTCGAAGCCGACATATTTGTCGCCTTCCTTGAACTCAAACGGAACGAAGGCGGTGTCGGTCGCGACGATCAGGTCGTCGGCGAAGGCCGGCTGGCCGAAAGTGAGCGTTGCCGCGACGGCCGCGGCGGCGGTGAGGCTTGCGAGTGCGAACTTCATTTTTCGGGTTCCCCTTTTTGTTGGATTGCCCGTGAAGCGTAACACCGTCGATCCGGTGGTGCAAATCATAAATGCATCATGATACAAGATGCACTTCATATTTGCAAAGTGCCGACGCATTAGGCATCCGACCACTGGGTTCGCAACGCGTCCGCGTCAGCGAGCGTGAGCCCGCAGGGTTCGACTGCCAGCCTTGTGGCCAAGACGAGATCCTGGTTTCCGGAAGCCAGCGTCCCATTAGGGAGAAAAAGATTGTTCTCGAAACCAACGCGTGCATGTCCGCCGAGCAGAGCAGCGGCCGTCACGCAGGCTGCTTCCTGGTCGCCGAAAGCGCAGACCATCCAGTGCCTCGCTGCGGGGATGCCAGGCGCCAGGAAGGGGAGCAGGTCGGCGGGCCGGGACGTCTGCCCGACCGTATAGCGGCCGAGGACATAGAGGACCGGCAGATTGTCGAAGGGGACCAGGCCGCGACCCGCCAGCGCCGCGAGATAGCTCGCCTCCTCGGGCGTATAAAGGATGATCTGCGGCGTGACTTTTTCCACGCGCAGCGTTTCGAGAAACGAGGCGAAAGCCGCTTCATGCGTCGGGTTGGGCACGAGCTCGCGCAAGGCCAGCGAAACCGCCTCGGGGCGGACTTCCAGCACCACCCGCATCTGCTCCTCGGGCCGATAGATACCCAGCGCCTCGCTGGTGATCTGGAGAACGAGCCTGTCGCCGACGCTGGCCCTGATCGCCGCGGTCGCGGCCCGATAGGCATCGGCGTCGAGCAGATGGCGTCCGTCGCGGTCGCGGACATGGACATGGATCATGGCGGCGCCGGCCTCGAGCGAGGTGGCGGCCACATCAGCCAACTCAACTGGGGTGATCGGCAGGGCCGGGTGATCGGCTTTGGTGCGCCGGCCACCGTTGGGCGCCACGGCGATCGCCAGGCGATTCTGGTTCGGCATCGACTGCTCCATTTGTTGCATATTGATAATCTATGCAACATATATTGCACGATCATCCATTCGCGTCTATGGTCGTGGCATGATCCGCGCGCCACTTACCGATGCCATTGTCGAGGCCTTCGACAGCTTGCCCTCGCAGTTGCAGGACGCGGCCCGCTATCTTTTGGACAATCCCGAGGACGTCGCGCTGTTGTCGATGCGCGAGCAGGCGCGTCGTGCCGGTCTGCAGCCCTGGACGATGGTGCGTCTCGCCAAGCGGCTGGGCTTCGACGGCTACGAGCCTCTGCGCTCGCTCTACGCCAATGCGATGCGGCAGGGTGAGCTCGGCTTTGCCGGCAAAGCCGGCGCGCAGCTCGCGCACCAGCAGGAGGTCGGCGACCGCGCGTTGGCCGCCGAGATGGTGCGGTCGCTGGCGGATCAGATCGCTCGACAGGGCGAGCCCGAACAGCTCGACGCGCTTGCCACGGCGGCCGAGCGGCTCTACGCAGCACGCCGAATATTCTGCCTCGGGCTGCGCTCCAGCCATCCGGTCGTCGCGCATTTTTCCTATGTCATGTCCTTCCTCGGCGAGAAGGCGGTAATGCTGGACGGTGCCTCGGGAACTGGCACCGACGCCATCCGCCTCGCGACCGCCGAAGACGTCCTGTTTGTGGTCAGCGTCGCTCCCTACACCAGGCTCACCGTCGATCTTGCCCGCCGCGCCGCGGCGGATGGCGTGCCGGTCATCGCGCTGACCGACAGTGCCGTGTCGCCGCTCGTCGGGCTGGCGGCCCTGTCGGTGCTGGTGCCGACGGAAAGTCCGTCCTTCTTCCATGCCATGGCGCCGGCCTTCGTCGTCGGCGAGATCCTCGTGGCGCTGGTCGCCGGCAAAGGCGGGGACAAGGCGCTGGCCGCCATCCGCCGCACCGACGACCAGCTCTCGCAACTCGACATCCACATCTTGCCGCCGCGCGGCCGGAGGAAATCATGACCCATATCCTGCATCGCCAGATCAACGCTGTGCTGCCGGTCGCCAGCGGCGGCAAGGGCATCGAGCTCTTCGACAGCAATGGGCGCGCCTATATCGACGCCTCCGGCGGCGCCGCGGTTTCCTGCCTCGGCCACGGCCATCCCGATATCATCGCCGCCATGCATCGGCAGGCCGACACGCTTGCCTACGCCCACACCAGCTTCTTCACCAGCGACGTCGCCGAAGCGCTTGCCGACCGGCTCGTCGCCGACGCGCCGGCCGGCATCAGCCATGCCTATTTCGTCTCAGGCGGTTCGGAGGCGGTCGAGGCGGCGCTCAAGATGGCGCGGCAATATTTCGTCGAGATCGGACAACCGCAGCGCCGCAACATCATCGCGCGCAAGCAGAGCTACCACGGCAACACGCTTGGCGCGCTGGCGACCGGCGGCAACGAGTGGCGCCGCGCCCAGTTCCGGCCGCTGCTCATCGAGACGCACCACATCGATCCCTGCTTCGCCTACCGCTTCCAGGAGACCGGCGAGACCGACCAGGACTATGCCGCTCGCGCTGCGCAGGCGCTGGAGAACAAGCTCATCGAGCTCGGACCGGAGACGGTCATAGCCTTCGTCGCCGAGACGGTGGTCGGGGCGACAGCGGGCGCGGTGCCACCGGTGGCGGATTATTTCCGACGCATCCGTGAGATCTGCGATCGTTACGGCGTCCTCCTGATCCTCGACGAGGTGATGTGCGGCATGGGCCGCACCGGCACGCTGCACGCGTGCGAGCAGGATGGCGTCGCTCCCGACCTGATGACAATCGCCAAGGGGCTTGGCGGCGGCTATCAGCCGATCGGCGCGGTGCTGCTCAGCCGCAAGATCTTCGACGCCTTCGCGAATGGTTCGGGCATCTTCCAGCACGGCCACACCTATATCTGCCATCCGATGGCCTGTGCCGCCGCACTCGCCGTTCAGGACGTCATTGCCCGCGACAGGCTGCTCGACAATGTGAAGGCGATGGGTGCGCATCTGGCGCGCAGGCTCGGCGAGCGCTTCGGCAACCATCCTCATATCGGCGACATTCGCGGGCGCGGCCTATTCATGGGCATCGAGCTGGTGGAGGATCGTTCCACCAAGCAGCCTTTCGATCCGAAGCGGAAGCTGCATGCGCGCATCAAGAAGGCGGCCATGGCGAACGGCCTTCTGGTCTACCCGATGGGCGGCACGATCGACGGAGCCAGTGGTGACCACGTGCTGCTCGCGCCACCCTTCATCTGCGATGTCGCAGCCATCGACGCGATCGTCGAGCGTCTCGGCGATGCCATCGGCCAGGCATTGCGAAGCTAACCAATCAGCCGATCAGTTCGTCGGGCCAAGCCGGTCGCGCGGTTCACAGCGGGATGAGCGGCGCGACCTCGCGGTCGGACGGCCGCTCGCTCGCCGCCAGGCCGGCAAGCACGCCGGCGCGATCGGCCGCGTTGCGGTTCTGGCTCATCTTGCGCTTGCCTTCGAGCTTCGTGATCGGCATGCGCAGGCCGACTATGCCCTTCAGCTGCGACTGGATGAAATCCGCAGGCGCGTCCGACACGGCCCAGGGTGCGGCGCGCTCGCCTTCATGCAGGTTGGTCAGGCGGGTCACCACCTCGAGCAGCCGGTCGGCGTCCTCGAAGAACTCGATCGGCCCATGGGCGTGGACGGCGACGTAATTCCAGGTAGGCACCACCTTCCCGGTCTCCTGCTTGGTCTGGTACCAGGCCGGCGTCACATAGGCGTCCGGTCCCATGAAGATCGCCAGGCCGTCGCCCAGGGCCGGCACGCGCCAGTGCGGGTTTGCCTTCGCGACATGGCCGTAGATGACGCCGTGCTCGCCTTCGCTGTCATCGAGGAAAAGCGGCAGCGGCGTCGCCAGCGGTCCTTCCGCCGTGGCGGTGACCAGCGTCGCCAGCCGCGCGGCACGGATCGTTGCCGTGAGGCTCTCCCTGTCGTCGTCGCGGAAGGCGGGTGGCGTGTACATCGCAAAACTCCTTGCGGCATAAAATGCCTGAAATCCGGCCTGCTTAGAAC